>JAICHN010000011.1 GCA_025924845.1 Chloroflexota bacterium
ATTTCCACTGGTCGTCCACCAACCCGCTCTTTTCCCCCCGGGCCGCGCGCAACGCGGGCCCCGCGACTGGGGGCGGTGACGCGGAAAAAGGGATGGGCGTAGGCGGGGTTTAGGCGCCCGACAGCTGGACAGCGGGAGAGGTGTGCGGTACGGCGCCCACGACGGCCGTGCTCTTCGTGCTCCTGCTCTTGCTCTTGCTCGCGGGCAGAATGATCCAGGCGGCAACGTGGGCGGCAAACGCGATAATCACGATAGCGGTCACGGTGGGATCTCCTTCACAACTACGGCGGGACTCATGGTTAAGGCGGACAAGCCGTGCTTAACCGACGTATCGATGCCGACTCGGCATAACGACCGGTCACCGCAGACCGTGGGGAGTACCACGCCACGCTGTGGAAGGAAAGGCAAAACGGGGGGCATATTCACCAGTCCGAGCCATTGTCACATCGCCTGACCGGTGTTGCCGCCGGCCGAGCAGGGAAACGACTCAGGAACCGCTGTAGTGCTCTTCATCCGCGAGGAGCACTCCTCCGCTTTCCAGTAACGGTAGCAAAGGGAGCAGCCACTGTCAAGAGCGATGAACGGGTGGATAGGACCCGCCACATTTTTTGCGCGAGTATTCAGCAAGATGGTCAGCAGAGGGGCGGCCGGCTTGGTCGCCTCGCCAGACTCGCATGAGTGTATACGGAGCGGCGATACACCCGATTAAGGGTGGGCGCGACTGCATTGTTCTTCCTCACCGTCTGCTGTGAGCGTGCTTCCAGTGAATTGAACCTACGATCGTGCCCCCTCCCTTTCCAAACTCGCGATAATTAAATGGCCCTTCAGGCAGCCGCGGAAATTGCCGTGACGTCAGTCGCTTCAATCGTCGAGCACGCCCAAGAAACTGAGCGCGCTTTACGTTTGAAGCGGCCTTAAAGGCTTAGACTGAATGGATACCCGCCTCGGCTCGAGACCAGCGCCGCCAACTCTCGACCCAACGTCGTGCCGTCCACCAGGTAACCGGGGGCGTAGGCCTGGAGATGCCCTAGATCGTCGGTCAGTTCCTGGCCGGTGAGGGTGGATAGCAGGATACGCTCGATGGCGGCACGGGTTCGCGGCAGTAGGCGCCACACCGCCATGCGCGCGGCGAGTGTGTGGCATGCCGCATCACGCGTCCCCTCGGCCTGGCCGGCCCGAGCCAGGGCACTATCGGCGGCGTAGAGGGTAATGATTCCGTCCGCGACGTCGGCTAGAAACTCTTGTTCCTCCTCCATGCGCGACAGGCGGGGCATAGCCCCTTTCATCGCGGCCACGACGAAGAAATGCTTCATCCGCTCCGTGGCCTCGGCTGCCTCTCGCAGGTCGCCCTGGAGCGCCGTGGGCGGCGCGGTATCGTTGTTCACCCGCTCCTCAATCTCGGGGTATTTCGCCATCAAGGCGACCTGGTTCTCCATGGCGCGACGAAACAGCGTCCCGCTCACCAGCAGACGATTGATCTCGTTGGTGCCCTCGAAGATGCGGGTGATGCGGGCATCGCGATAGGCGCCTTCGATCGGATACTCCTGCATGAAGCCGTAGCCGCCGAAAATCTGGACCCCTTCGTCCACCGCCAACGCCGTATTCTCGCTGCCAAACACCTTGGCGATGGATGTCTCGATCGCGAACTCCGCCAACCCGGCCACCGGATTGGGTGCCGTGGCTTGCACCGACGCCTCCATCAGGCCGGCAGTGCGGTAGACCAGGCTTTCACAGGCATAGGTCTCCGCCGCGATGACCGCCAATTTTTGGCGAATCAGGCCGAATTCCCCGATTGCTTTGCCGAAGGCGCGCCGCTCCTTGGTATAAGGCGTGGCAAGAGCAAGCACGTGCCGGGCACTTCCCACTCCCCCGGCCCCCAGCTTGAGCCGGCCCACGTTCAGGACGTTGAAGGCGATCTTGTGGCCCTGGCCGATCTCGCCCAGCACGTTCGCCCCGGGCACCTGTACATTGTCGAAATAGACGGAACGGGTGGAGGATCCCTTGATCCCCATTTTCTTTTCCTCGGCGCCGAGGCTGATCCCCGGCAAGTTCGCCTCCACGATAAACGCGGTGATTTTGGTGTCGTCGACCTTGGCGAAGACGATCAGCACGTCGGCGAAGCCCGCGTTGGAAATCCACTGCTTGCCGCCGTTCAGCACGTAATGGGTGCGCTCGGCGTTGAGCACGGCGCGCGTCTTGATGCCCCGCGCGTCGGAGCCTGCCCCCGGCTCGGTCAGACAATAGGCGCTGACCAGTTCGCCCGAGGCCAGTCCAGGAAGGTACTTGGCCTTTTGCGCGGCGTTGCCGAAGTAGACGATCGGGAGCGAGCCGATCGTGGTTTGTGCACCCAGGCTGACCGAGAACGAGGCATCGGCGCTCAGCGCATCAGCCAGCATGCTGCTGACCGGGAAGCCGAGTTCCAGCCCGCCATACGCTTCCGGCACATCGGCGCTGAGCAGGCCCAGTGCCCCTGCCTTGCGCAGCAGGAGCCGCTGCAGCGGTACCCCATCCTCCAGATCCTGATGTTGAATTGCGTCGTGACGGGGCAGAAGCTCACTCTCGACGAAGCCGCGCGCCGTCTGAGCGATCATGCGATGCTCGTCACTGAACGACTCGGTGGTGAAAATCGGCGCGGATCCGGCGGGCGCGGTAAGAAATTCGCAGGTGGTGTGGGTAGTCGGCGCGGTCTCGGTGGTCATCGGTTGCCCCTCCTTTGTTTGGCTTGAGTGTATCCCGTTCCGCGCATTCCCGCGCCCGCCGCGTCGCCCGGGAGATGGGGTCATATCTGTTATCCTGAACGTACAGTGAGGTATCACGAATCCCGGCGCCGCGCTCCCGCCCCATGGCGCGCGCTACCAATGCAGCGGCGCACTGCCTGGAGGTTTACGACCATGGAAACCGCGACGAATGCGATGGATCGCACCGATAAGCTGATCATTACGGCGCTCCAGGAGGAGTTTCCCCTGGTGGCCAGGCCCTACGCGGCGATTGGCGAACGGCACGGCCTGGCGGAAGATGAGGTGATTTCCCGCCTGCGGGCGATCAAGGAACTTAATATTCTGCGCCAGATCAGCGCCATCTTCGATACAAAAACCCTGGGCTATAAGAGCAGCCTGGTGGCGATGTCTACCAGACCCGAGGACGAGTTGCACGCGGCGCACGTGGTGAACGGCCACCCTGGAGTGAGCCACAACTATAAGCGGGACCATCACTTCAACCTGTGGTTCACCATCGCCGTCCCCCCCAGCTCCTCATTGGAGGATACGGTGGAGGTGCTGCATCGCGAGGCACGGGCAACGTCTACCCGCATGCTCCCTACTCTGAAGCTGTTCAAGATCGGGGTGACCCTGGATTTGACGGGCGAGGCGGACCCAACCCGGAAGTCCGCGCCCGCCTACGGCGAGTTTCGGCGCACCGTGGCGCCTCCGCCGCTTACCGAGGAGGATCTGACGTTCATCAGACTCCTGCAAGAGGATTTGCCCCTGACGGCACGGCCGTTTGCCGAGCTGGCGGCCACGATCGGCCGGAGCGAGGCTGACCTGTTCGCCTGGGCCCAACTTGCGGCGGAACGGGGACAGTTACGGCGGATCGCGGCGGTGCTCCGTCACCGAAAGGCCGGTTTCAAGGCGAACGGCATGGCGGTGTGGAAGGTGCCCGCCGACCGAGTGGACGAGGTGGGCGATCGCATGGCCCATTTTACCTCGGTCAGCCACTGTTATCAGCGGCCCACCTACGAGGATTGGCCCTACAACGTGTTCAGCATGATTCACGCCCGCGACACGGCGGAGTGCGAACAGGTGGCCGACGCCATCGCCGCCGACACGGGTGTGTCCGAGCGAGCCATGCTGTACAGTTCCACCGAGTTCCGCAAGATCCGGCTCCGCTACTTCACCCCGGAACTGGATCAGTGGGAGTCGCGGCACCTCGCGGCAGCATCGGTGTAGTACAAAGGGCGCCGGCGGTGGTAGGGGCGACACTTGTGGTCGCCCTGGACCGCGTGCTTCGGTGTAGCCATCGTCTTGCCGCCGACGTAGGTTGAGAGATGTTCGAGGCCGGGGATCGCGGTTTGGGAAGCCGGGGACTGCGGTCCCCTGGTAGGCACGGGGCGACCGCGGTCGCGGTGGTGGCCTGTGGGCCGTTCGGGTCTCGTTTCCTCTGCTACCCGGTAGGGTGATACCGCCTGCTACACCCGGCCGCAGCCGTTCGTCCCTGCCTTGCGACCGCAGTCGCAGGTTCCATATGATAGAGCCGTTCGTCTCTACCTTGCATCACCCGGCGGGTCCCCGGTCGCAGGTTCCATCTGATAGGAGTAGCGGGTTCCTTATCTCAGAATCCCTCCCTTGTCTAACGGTCGCGGCCGGGGAGCGCTCGGGCCAGTACCACGGCGAAGACGCGAAGTGCGCCGGCCGCGAGCGCTGCTTCGGCCGCCGCGTGCAAGGTGGCGCCGGTGGTGCATACGTCGTCCACCAGGATAACCCTATGGTCGCGGCAGAGGTCCGGATCGCCGCTGAAAGCGTCTTTGACGTTTCGCTTTCGAGCCTCGCGATCCAGCCCCACCTGACGCGGCGTATCGCGCACTCTGATCATCGTCTCGCGGGGCGCTTCCACGCCCAGGCGTCGGGCCAGGGCGCGGGCGAGGAGGGCGGACTGGTTGTAGCCGCGAGCCGCCTCACGACGCCCATGGAGTGGGATCGGCACGATCCGATCGTGGGGACGAAGCACGGTTCCTAACCGGGGCGCCATAAGGTCCGCCAGATCAGCCGCCCCGGCCCGCTGACCCTGGTACTTTAGGCTGTGAATAGCGCCGCGCAAGGCGCCCTCATAGGCGCCGACGGCGATCACCCACCGCAGCCTCGGCGCGCGACAGCGGCAATGAGGGTCCTCGACCTCGACCAGCGATTCACAGGCGGGGCAAAACGGATCGGGGAGACGGTTGATCGTCTGAATGCAGGGGAGACAGAGGAAGGCGCCGCGTTGTCGGCAATGCAAGCAGCGTGGCGGGAAGAGGAGATCCAGGGCCGTACGCGCCGTCCACGCCATGACCTTACGGTACGTCCTCCAGCGCAACGACATCCCCCACCACCGTGCCGGTGCGGGCGACGGTGCCGGCGGGCAATTCGATCACCATTCGGCACTTGCGCACCACGGGACCCAATCGCCACGGTTTGATCCCGTGCAGGATGCGCAAGATCGTGCCCTGTCGGTCGGCGTGGATCACATCAAGCGGGATGAGCATGAAGAACATGTGAATTTGTCCACCGGGGATCAGGACCAATCCCTCCCCTTCGGGAAGCACCTTGCGCCACATGAGGCCGCGGAAGCGGGTGAGGAAGTTGACGGCCATACCGGCGCTCTCCGCCAGGTAGACATCGCGGCTGGTGTTGCGAACCTTTACGTGGCGCACCTCGGCGCCTATGCCCCGCCCAGACCGCTTTGGATTTGCGGAATGACCGGCCCCAGAATGACGACGAAGATGGAGGGGAAGATGAACAGCGCCATGGGGAAAAGCATCTTGATGGGCGCCTTATGCGCCAACTCCTCGGCCCGTTGACGCCGGCGAACCCGCATTTGGTCCGACTGAATGCGCAGGACGTTGGCAATACTCACGCCCAGTGTATCGGCCTGAATGATCGCGGTAATAAAGCTGGACAAATCGGCTACCCCGGTTCGCCAGATGATATTGCGCAGAGACTCCTTGCGCGATTTACCCAGGCGCAACTCCAGCAAATAGCGCTCAAACTCCAGCGAAAGATCGTCTTTCGCTTTGCCTGCTACCCGCTGCACGGCGGCGTCAAAGCCGAGTCCGGCCTCCACGCTGATCGCGATGATATCGATCGTGTCGGGCAGCGCCTTACCGATTCGCTTCTGGCGCCGCTGCTTCTCGTCGCGTATCCAGAGGTCTGGAAAGAAGAAGCCCGCCACAATACCGATCACGGCCCATAGCAGCGCGCTGATCGGCACTTCGGGGGGATAGGGGATGGTACCGGGAAGGGGATTGAGATACATGATGATCGTGACCATGACGCCGAGCACCACCGCGACGACTCCCTTGAGCCCGTAGAACGACTCCACGTTGAGCCCTCGCGGATTCCCGGCCTGGGCCAGGTTCTGCTCGGTTTTCTCCATGCTGTTACCGGGAGATAGGCGCTTGGTGAGGCGCGAAATCTGAGCCAGAAACGGCTTGAATACCCGATCCGCGAATGGCCTCGAGAGTTCAAGATCCTCGAGCGGCGAAGCGGTGGGCTTATTCGCGGCCCCGAACACGGCGAGACGTTCCCGCACCGTACTCGATCCTGATCTCTGGAGTCCCATCCAGACAAACAGCACGGCGCCCGCGGCCAGAACAGCGATTACAAGGTTCACGATCATGGTTCACACTTCAATCTTGGTAATGCGCCGCATCACGAAGAAGCCGACGGCGATGAGGAACAGGGTTATTCCCATCAAGGGCAAACCGCAACTGTGGTCGGTCCAAAAGAACCCGATGTACTTATGGTCGATGGTGTAGAGGACAAAGGCCAGCACGAGGGGGAGAATGGAGATGACGTAGCCTGAATAGGTAGCCTGCGCCGTAAGCGTCTTGATCTCCCCTTTGATCCGTACCCGTTCACGTATGGTATGGGCGATCGTGTCGAGGATAATCGACAGGTTACCGCCGATTTCGCGCTGCACGTTGATCGCCATGACCATGATTTCCAGGTCCACGCTGTTGATGCGCCGCAGGAGATTAGCCAGGGCTTCCTCGGGCGAAAGGCCGATCCCGACTTCCCGAATCACCCGGTTAAACTCGGTTGAAATCGGCTTCTCCATCTCGCGGGATACCATCTCCATCGATTGCAGCATGCTGTAGCCGGAGCGGAGACTGTTGGCCAGCATCACGATCGTATCGGCAAGTTGGAGGTTGAATTGCTTGAGACGCTTACCCGCTCGGTAGCGCAGGTAAAATCGAGGCAGGATGATGCCGGCCGCAGTGAAGATGATTGTATGCACGAGGGTGCCGAAGATCACCTGACCGACGAACAGCCCCAGTACAATCGCCGCCAGCCAGAGAATGAGAAACTCGCCCACGGTGATCCGGAGGTCGGCGCGGGAAATGGCCTGGCGTAGTTTCTCGGCGAACGACTGATTACTGACCGCCCGATCCACCGTAGCCACGATCAGATCGGTGGCACGGCTCCGCTCACGGCGTATTTTCCGTGGTTCAGCCGCTGCCTTGGCTTCGCTGTACTTGCTCAGGCGTCCGGCGATATTGCCCCGACCGATGCCCACCGTGCGCATGGAGAGCACGTAGACCAGGCAAAACACCGCCGCCGCGGTGAGCACCCCTGCCAGGAGGTCGATCACCATACGCTATCTCCACCCGCGCTAGAAGATACGGTCAAGACCAAATACACTCGGCGGCAGGTAGATGCCGTTAGCCTCGAATTTCTCGATGAATTTGGGGCGGATCCCGGTCGGCCGGAGGCGTCCCACGATCTTTCCACGTTCATCCACTCCGCTCTGCTCGAAAATGAAGATATCCTGCATGATGATCACATCACCTTCCATACCCTGGACCTCGGCAATGTTGATCACCTTACGGGTGCCGTCCTTCATGCGCGCTTGCTGCACGATCAACTCAATCGCCTTGGAGATTTGCTCACGAATGGCCCGCAGCGGCAAGTCCATGCCTGCCATCAAGCACATCGTCTCCAGACGGGACAGAGTGTCGCGCGGTGTATTGGAGTGGAGCGTGGTCATGGAGCCGTCGTGACCGGTGTTCATGGCCTGGAGCATATCCAACGCCTCGCCGGCCCGACACTCGCCGACAATGATTCGTTCAGGGCGCATACGGAGAGCGTTACGGACCAGATCGCGAATACTCACCGCGCCGCGGCCCTCGATGTTCGACGCGCGCGTCTCCAGGGTAATCACGTGTTCCTGGCGCAACTGTAATTCCGCCGAGTCCTCGATGGTGATAATCCGCTCGTCCGAGGGGATAAATCCGGAAAGGACATTGAGAAGCGTTGTTTTTCCCGAGCCGGTGCCGCCCGCGACCACGACGTTCAGCCGTGCTTCGACGCTGGCCCTGAGAAACGTCACCATTTCCTGGGTAACGGTGCCGAAGGCCACCAAATCATCGGGGGTGAGCGGATTGCGGGAGAACTTACGAATCGTGATCACCGGCCCGACCAGGGACAGCGGTGGAATGATGATATTGACGCGGGAACCATCGGGAAGACGGGCGTCCACGTAGGGGCTGCTCTCGTCGCAGCGCTTGCCGAGCGGCGAGATAATCCGATCGATCACGCGGGTCAAATGATCGTCGTTGAGGAAGGTGACATCGGTGCGGATCAGCTTCCCCTTCTTCTCGATGTAGACCTGTTTCGGCCCGTTAACCATCACTTCACTGATCGTTTCGTCGTCGAGCAACGGTTGAATCGGCCCATAACCAAGGATGTCGGCCACGATTTGCTCGAACAGACGCGCCCGATCGGCACGGGTGAGTTGAGTTCCCTCGGTCTCCAGCGCGGACTCGAAGAGAGTTTGGATGCGCTTTCGCATCTCACCCGCCTGCGTGAAGTCCACGTTGGGGCCAATATCCTGGATTAGCTTTTGTTGTACGCGAGAACGAAGTTCGGCGAAATTGTCCTGCTCCGTGGTGGGGGTTCGGCGCAGCGCGGCAATGCTGTCCAGCCCTTGCCGCGCCGGCGGGCGCGCGCCACCGGGTGGGGGAGCCAGGGTAGTGGTCGCCGCTGTGGGCTCCTGCCGGCCAAGCGCACTCAGCGCGCTGTTCAAGCCGCTCCCGGAAGGTCGCGGAGCCGTGGGGACCGCCGGGGTCATGGGCAGGCCGGGACTTGCCTCCGTGGGTACGCCCGCGGAGGCGCCTTCGATGCGTTTCAGTAGAGACATTGGTTATCCTTCCGCGCGGGCGGTAGCCGATCGAATCCGCTGACTGAAAATGAGCCTCTATGCCCGATTATACGCTACGATCACGATTTAGCGAATAGCCCGAACCGGCCACTCTTCTTGGGTTTCACCGCTTCGACCACCGGCGTCATGTCGCCGGCTACCAAATCGCCCGCGATCTTCCGAAAGTCCGCCGCGATTGGCGTACCTGCCTGGCCGAGCACCACTGGTTCACCCTCATTGATCGATCGGCTTGTCGTCTTGGCGTCGAAGCCAATCTGCGCGCTGACCGTCCGCCCCAGCGTGGCCTCCGCGTCTCGCACTTCGATGCCTTGTGTGCCGGTGGACCTGATCAGGACAGGGATGATTTTTTCCGGAGGGAAGCGAAGCAACTCGCTTACTTCAAGGAACACCTTGGCGCTCTTGATGGCAGGGAGATCAAGTGTAAAGCACAGAAGGATCCGGTCCGCCACTTCGAGCATGGTCAGCACCCGTTCATCCAGACATGACCAGGTATCCACGACGGTGAAGTCGTAGGTTGCCCGCATCAGCGAGAGGGTACGACGAAGCTGATCGGCGGTCACCATCTCGGCCATTTCGGGCCGAGGCGGCGCCAGCAATACCTTGATCCCCGACCGCGGATGCGTGGTCAGGGCGCCGCTCACATACTCGTCGTCAATCTGCTCCGGACTGACCACCAAATCCATAACCGAGTGCGACGGCGCCAGATCCAGGAACACCGCTATATCACCGAACGGAAGACTGCCGTCCACCAGGGCCACGCGCGAATTATGATCTTTGCGCAGCGCCACCGCGACGTTTACCGCCACCGTGGTGACCCCTACGCCACCCTTCGGGCTGAATACGGCAATGATTTGCCCTTCCGGCCGGTTCCGCTCGCCGTTCCCGTTCGCGGCGGCTCCTGCCGGGGGCGGCGTCGCCACCACTACGTCCGGCCCGCCCAGCACTCGGCGGGCCACCGTACTTTGGTGGACTTCGCGAATGGTACGCAGGAGTTCCTGCTTGGTGGTCGTCTTCAGCACAAACTGGCGGGCGCCCGCAATCATCGCCTTGCGCAGCGAATCGGGCGCCCCATCTTGCGAGAGCATGATAACGCCGGTGCTCGGCAGCAGCGTCGTTATCATTTCAGTCGCGTCTATGCCGCCCCGCCCCGGCATATCCATATCCATAAGCACCACGGCCGGCTTATGACGGCGCGATAGGCTCACCGCCTCGTCGCTGTCCTTGACCGAGCCCACGACCTCCATGGTCGCCTCGGCCGAGAGCCACTCGACTACCTGGTCGAGAAAAGTCGGGTCACTCTCGGCCACCAAGACTGAGATTTTGTTGCCGTTGTTCACGCGTGCTTCCTACCTTGTGCGGACCGTGATTGGCGTGAGGGTTGGTCGAGGCGAATCGAATGGGTACGGTACGCCGTTGGCGCCGGGAGTACCGCGGACGAGGGCGCGCGGCGTGAGATAATACTCCGGCAGCACCGCTTTCGTGGATGGCTGCGCGGCCTGCGTCTTCACGTCGGCGGCGGAAATCAAGACCAGGTCGATGTTGCCTCCCGTGTCCTTGGCGTATTTCAGCAAGACCGCGTCTTGCACGGGCATTTCGAGCGTATAGACGGCGCCTCCGCCCACGGTAGTGGAGGCCGTGATTACCCGGCTATCCGAGATCAACTGCTGGGTTTCCATCGGTCCGCTACGGCTCGGATCGGGCGGATTGGCCGTGAAACTGTCCAGATCGATTTGGTGCAAGGTAAGCAGCACGTCCACGAAGTCGCCGGGTACGATGCCCAGGTTGTCGGACGATGTGGTAGAGACCGATATGGACTCGGCGACACGGCCGGGATCCATCTGCCAGGCATAGCTGTTGGGCGGCGGCAATGGGAGCACGCGATATTCCGTGCTAAGCAACGGGTTGCCGGATTTAATCGGTTTGGTGATCAGGATAGAACCGCCCAGGAAGGTGGTTCCCGAGAGTACCTTGGTGTCGTTGGTCAACCAGCCGATGGTGCCGCTGGTGACCGCGTCGCTGTCAATCGGGTTATTGGGCGAGAGTGGTTGATCCTTGAAGTAGCGATACACGTCGACTAGATTGTTTAGATGCGTGCCGGCAGGGACGTTTTGCACCGCCGCCACTGCCGCCAGTGTGATCGTGGGCGTGGCAGTGGGTAAAATCGGGGTCGCGGTATCGGTCGGTCCAGACGGGGTGGCCGTCGCGGAAACCGTGCTTGATGGGTTGGACTTCGAGGACAACAAGACGATCACCAGTACCGCCGCCGCAACGGCCAGTACTATACCGACCATGGTCATCCCCCGGCTACTGCGCAAGACCTGCATGCCTTCCCCTCCACGTTAATTGCCTGTCACACCTAACCATAGGTAGGGCGCCGGGGTCAATCCCACATTATGGCCAAATCAGTCATCCCTTGATCCATCCCTGACGAATGGCGTACACCACCGCCTGCGTGCGGTCGTTGACCGCCAGTTTACGCATAATCGAGGTGATGTGGTTTTTTACCGTTTGGTCGCTGATGCTCATCGCGCGGGCGATCTCCTTGTTGCTGTTTCCCTTGGCAATGTAATCGAGCACCTGCACCTCCCGTCCCGACAGCGGAATGTAGAGCGGCTCCGCCACCTGATCTACTTCCTCGGCAAGATCTCGGAAAGACTTGAGGACCTTGGAGGCCAGCACCGGTTTTGACAGTACGCTCTCGTTGATCAAGTATTCGCCGCGCGAGGCGCGTTGGATCACGTCGCCGAGATCCTCTACGTCCATGCTCTTGAGTACGTACGCGGCGGCCCCGTACTTGATTGCGTAGAACAGCTTCTCCTCGTCCTCGCGGTTCGTCATGACGATGACGCTGATCGCCGAGACCAGGCGCTTCAACTCGCGAATCGCCTCCAGGCCGTTCAATCCCTCGACCTCGGCATTGAGCAAGACAACGGCCGGGCTCAATTCCTCGACCAGTTGCAGCCCTTCTATCCCGTTCGACGCTTCCCCTACGAACTCCAGCCCCGGATGACTCACCGCCATCATGTGCCGTAGGCCGGCCCGAAAGATAGGCTGATCATCGATGATCAGGATAGTAATAATTTCCCCAGCGGACTCCTGCACCTCGGCATTACGCTGCACCATGCGTTCTCCTCCGTTGCCTTTCCGGCGCGCTATTCGCCTTATTGTAAGCGAAAGACCGGCTGATGAATACAAGCTAGGTCGATGGGTCGACGATCTCCGCTCATTGCGGGTGCCCGTACACCACGTATTCCCCCTGCCGATAGACGACCGGCCACGTCGCTTGGGCCGCGCGCACCAGTGCTCGTTCGCTCGGTTGCTCGGCAATCAATTGTCGTGTGAAGGTGTCGAGCACCAAATAGCGGGCGGCGTCGAGCCGCGGGTCGTACGCGAAGCGCTCCGGCCCCAGGCCGGCTGGATAGAAAACCGTACCCTGGCCGGTTACCGCGACCGCCTGCAAAAGCTCGGCGGTATGGCAGTGGAACAGCCAGGCGATCTCGGGCATGGCAATTACCAGGTCCGTCGGCGTCACGCGCGGATTGATCCATCCGGCGAGCCGTCTCGCGTCGGCTGCCGATCGAGGCAGGAGCGGCTTGAGCGGCGTGGCGAATGTCCCATTCACGGATGCCGCGTTGTCGAGCACCATGAAGCCCGCCGGCGGCACGAGGAGGATCAGTGCGGCCAGGAGGAAGCGCCCCCCTGAGTCTCTGGCGCCCGCCGTGATCGCGGCGATGAAACGCAGACCGGCCAGGATCAGGGCGCCCACGCCCAGGGCGGCAAGCGGCAACAGCGGCTCGGCGGCGTGGAAGAACGGCGCCGGGTCGCGCACCTCCAGGATCAGTACGGCAAACAGCACCCCGACTACGATCAGCGCCGTCCGCGCTTTCCCGTTCGTCGTGAACCCTGTGGCGCATAACCCAATCACCACCAGGGGGTCGAAGTTGAAGAGATGCGCCAAACGCCCCATGAGATCGACTGGGCCGCTCTGCATGCGAGCGGCGGTATGTTGGAGATCGAAGAGCAGATCGGCGCGCCGGGTGATCAAAAAGTAGCCCAGGTAGCAGGCGGGGGCCAGGGCGGTGACCAGTAGACCGGCAATGACCGGCCGCCGATCACGGCCCCACCAAAGATAGATCAGCGCCGGCACCAACGCCGCCGCTTCCTGATCGGTGGCCAGGGCCAGGCTTGCGCAGGCGCCGCCGGCCAGGGCGGCGCCAAGCAGCGGCGGGGGACGCGCCGGCGATCGACTCCCAGGCAAGGTGTCGTTCCCGGCCTGGACGGTGTATGGCCTCACGGCTGCCCAGAGGGCGAGCACGACCAACAGCGCGAGCAGATTGTAGGTATAGGCCCAGCGCACCTGCAACACCGCCTCGGGCCAGATCGTGTAGAAGGCGGCGGCGGCCCAGCCGAGCCGGCGTCCACCAAGCGCGGATCCCAGGCCGTAGAGGGCAATGATGGTCAGCACCCCGCAGCAGGCGCTGAGGGCGCGCAAGGCGACCAGGTCGTGGGTCCATAGGCGAATTGGCACGGACCCTAGCAGATAAAAGAGGGGCGGGTGCTGTACGAAGGTGTAACGCATGGCCAGCATCTGGGCCTTACCCTCGGCAAGATTGATCGCGATGTTGAGGTTGTAGCCTTCATCGCTATCCCACCCTGGGTTATCGGCCAGATGGGCAAGCCGAAAGTAGGCGCCCAGCACGAGCAGCAGGGCGAGCAGCGTGATCGGAACCAGCTGCCGGCCCAGGCCGCGTCGCGCGCCCAACCACTGCCAGCCGTCAGCCACCGGTAGCCGCCCGGCCGACAATGGTGACTCCCTGCTCGCGATAGAGTGTACGGTAACCTCGCGGCGGCTTTGGCTCCAGACCTCCGAGATCGCGCTCGTAGGGACTGAACACGATCAATGTCACCCGGTCGCCGGCTGCCGCCATGGCCCTGAGTACCCATCGCGCCGACGCGGCATTCGGCGCGGCATAGAACCGTACGGCCTCCGCGATGCGGCGGGCTCGGTCGAAGCTCTGAAAGTTCTGTCCGATGAGCACGCGGCACGAGCAGTACTCCGGAACCAGGTTGCCGAAGCCGGCGCTGGAAAGCACCAGATCGCCGCTGCCCTCGTGGCTGCCAATCCACTGAGCGGCACGCACAATGCCCGTGGGCGTATAGTAGTCGTGATTCACGCCCGAGGAGGCCACGGCGGTATAGAGACCCAGTAAGAGGGGCGCGGAGAAGACCAGGATGCAGGCGGGGATGGGCGGCAGCTGCAGGCGCCGGCGTCCCGTCACCGCGCCCGGTCCCGCCAGCGCATAGAAGCTCATCAAGGCGAGCGGCACGCTGAGGCCGAGTGCCTGCCTTCCCTGTTGCCAGATCGGAAACAGGAGGGTACAGGCGTTGACGGCGGCCCAGATCAGCGGAAACCAAGCCCATGCCCCCGGTACGGCATCGCCGCCGGCGACGCGCACCGCGCGGAGCCGACGCGTCCCGGCATACGCGCCCACGGCCAGCGGGCCAAAGGCGAACAGCAGGACGCCGAAGTCTGGGCTGGTGACCTGAGCCAGATTGCTCTTGCTCCAGAGCGGATCGCCGTGAAAAATCACCACGTAATAGATGCCGAGGAGGCCGGCGGGAAACAGAGCAACTACGATAGTGCGAAGCTCCCCGACGAACACGGCTCCCGCGCGCAGCCTGCGCTTCTTGGTCGCCGCGGCCACGCGGCCATACCAGGCGCCATGGGCCGCGACGGCCGCCTGGACGAGCAGCACCAGACCCACCGTGGGCAGCAGGAAGGGATAGCTGAGGGCGAGGATGAGGAACGAGGCCGCGGCGCCTGCCGTCCATGCCCATCGGTCCTGCTCTCCCTGATGAGGCCGCAGGTCCGTCCACAGCGGCGCCTGGGCGCCCGATGCACGCAGGACGCAGACAAAGCCAAGCAGTTCGGCGGCGAGCCCCAGCGCTTCGTGCGGCGAGATCAGCAAGGCGATCAGCGGATTGAACTCGGGCGCGGTGAGCGCCGAGGGGCTTACGCCTCCCCCCGGCAGGATAGCGGAGAGGGGAAGGGCGAGCCAATACAGGCCGCCCGCCAGCAAGACAAAGAGCCACGCGGCGCGCAGCACGGAAGCGCCCAGGAACAGCCGGCAAAAGCGCGCGATAGCCCACAGGGCGGCGGCGCCGCATGCCAGGCGTAGGAGCTGAAACACGACCGCGGGCGAAAGCCCAAAGCTGACCTGACCGGCCAGTAGATACGGCATATACATAATCAGGCGGCGCGCGTGATCGGGGGTAAACTGGTTGGTGTAGAGCAAGGCGCCCCGGCTCCCCTGATCAATGGCGGCCAGATATTGACTGAGGTCGCCGATGTTGTTCAGGGCGCCCTGGAAGGTGAGTCCCGAGGGGGCGAGCAGGTAGCCGCACAGATATGGAATGATCGTGGCAATGAGAATGGCGGCCCCAACCTTGAACAGGCGGGGCGCGGGCTCGGCCTCGGACCGTACGGCGGCCGGGCGCGCCGTCGTCGTGACCGCGCTCATGGCCCGCATGCCCCGGTATGGCCGCTCCGCACATAGAGCACGGCGGTGCTGTCGTGGTACTTCAGTTGCCAGCCGCGAGCCGTGGTGAGCGCATGAGCGATGCCGCTGCTCGGTTCGACCAGCACATAGCAAAGCCGGTTAGCGTCGAGTAGGGCGGGCCAGGAGCTATCGCCGGAGTAGGCGCGGATGTAGCGGTCCATAAAGGCGTTGCCGTACATATCGGGCCGGCCATCCACGTAGACGGATCGGACGCCATACCACTGCCAGAGGAGGAAGCCGCCCCAGTTATAGCTGTCGAAGCCGCGGGCGGGCAGGCCATGCGTGCGGATGTAGGCTAGGGCGCCAACCGGAAAATGACCGCGGACGGCGGTGGCCTGAGCCTGGTTGGAGACGTTGCCGGCGGCGGTAAGGAGGGCACCGGCGGCCACGCCGCCTACACATAACCAGTTGATCAGGGATCGGCGCTGGTCGGCCGGACGTGCGGGCCGAGGCGCGGGCAGGGCGCCGCTGACCAATTCGGCTGCGACAGGCGCCGCCAGGACGGCCAGTAGACTGATGTTCCGCACCGAGTCAAAGGAAAAATAGAGAAAGGGCAGGAGCACCATGACGTCGGCCAACCGAGCACGCCGGGGACTTGCCATTGCCCCCACCAAAAGCAGCAGCACCAGGGCCTCAAAAAATAGATACATCGGCTTATGGAAGTCGGGCGACACCCATTCAGCGATGTAGCGGGTGGAAGCGTTATTGCCCAGATAGGAGAGCGGATAGAGCGCCCCAGCCAGTCCATTGGGATTGGCCAGCGTGGCCAGCGCCGTCAGCCCCACAACCGCGGCGGTGCGCCGCACGTCTACGCACGGTCTTGGGTGAGAAAGCAGCTCGTCACGGGCGCGAGCGACGCGCAGCCAATCCTGTACCACGTAGCCTGCCGCGGCAATGGCCAGCAACGCCACGCCGAAGATGAAACCACCGTGCAGATTCACCCAAAGCACCATAAGGACGGGAAGCCACATCGACGGCGCGGGGAGACCGCGCACGAGCATGCGCGTGATGGCCAGGCCAAATACGGCGGTGAGCAGCATGGAGATCATCTGCGGACGAGTACCCCAGGTGTGGGCGGAGGAGAGGGCGGCAAGGGCGACGATGGGGGCGCTCACCGAAACCCGGGCGCCGCGTTCGGCGGCGGCGCGGAACACCACCCAGAATGTCGCGGCGATGATGAGTCCGGTGATCAAGCTGAGGAAGGGCAGGCCGCCGAGCAACCGGCCACCGTAGAAGAGCAGTTCGGTAAGCCACTCGTGGGTAATCCACCGGTGGCCGCGGGCGGTAAGGGAGAAGACGTCGTGCTGGGGAATTACATGGTGGGTGACCATGTATTTGCCCGTGGCCAGGTGCCACCAGAAGTCGGGATCGATAACCGGCTTGGCGCCGAGCGCGAACACGGCCAGTAACGTACAGGCAATGGCGACGCCGCCCAGCGAGAGAGTCGGCAGCAGCGACCGTGCCGGCGACTTCTCGAGCACGGTGGCGCTCGGTAACCGCGCGGACGCGCCGCTAAGCTCTCTCATGGCCCATTCAAGCACGCACTCTCCCGCTCAAGACTCTACCATAGTGACACCCCGCCTGAAATAGGACTTAAAGAGACACGGCACAATTCCGACAGCGGAAGATCCACGCTGCCGGAATTGTGCCGTGTCTCCCAGACTCCTCAGCTCGCGGTCGGAACGGCGCTCGTAATCCCTCCCGCCGCCACCTGGGCCGCCATCAGCCTGGTAGATTCCTCGGCTCGATGGCAAGCCACGAAGTGGTTGGGAACTATTTCACGGAAGGCAGGCTCCTCCAGAGCGCACCTCTCATAAGCGATAGGGCAGCGAGTGCGGAACCTGCAGCCGCTGGGCGGATTGATCGGACTCGGCACATCCCCCTGGAGAACAATGCGCTTGCTGCGGACCATGGGATCGGGATTGGGGATAGCGGAGAGCAATGCCTTCGTGTAAGGATGCAGGGGGTTAGTGTATAACTCATCGCCGGAGGCCAGTTCGGCCATTTTGCCAAGGTACATCACCCCGACCCGGTCGGAGAGATACTCCACCACCGAGAGATCGTGCGCGATAAACAGGTAGGTGAGGCCGAACTCTTGCTGCAGATCCTCGAGCAAATTGAGCACCTGGCTCTGCACGCTTACGTCGAGCGCGCTGACCGGCTCGTCGCACACGATGAACTTGGGGCGTAGGGCAAGGGCGCGGGCCACGCCGATGCGTTGGCGCTGCCCACCCGAGAACTCATGCGGATAGCGGCGGACATACTCCTTGCGTAGACCAACCACGCTAAGGAAATACTGCACGGTTTTCTCGCGCTCGCCGCGATTCTTCATGCCATGGACGCGGAGGCCCTCACCGATGATATCTCCCACCGGCATACGCGGGTTCAGCGAGGAGTACGGGTCCTGGAAAATAATCTGCATGTCGCGCCGTCGCGCCTTCATCTGTGAGGCGCTCAGGCCCAGCACGCTCTGGCCTTCGAACACGATGTCGCCGCTGGTCGCCTTTTGCAGGCGCAGGATGGTGCGGCCGGTGGTCGTCTTACCGCAGCCGCTTTCACCGACCAGACCGAAAGTTTCGCCCTGCTTGATGTCGAAGCTGATGCCGTCCACGGCCTTCACCTCGCCGACCTTGCGTCGCAACACGCCGCCCAGAATCGGGAAGTAGGTGCGCAGCTCGCGAACGCTGAGCAACACTTGATCGCTGCTGCCCTGCCGGCGTACTGTTGTCTCCCGTTCGCTAGTCTGCTGCATCCTGGTATTTTCTCCTTCTTCGTGCTGAACCACACTAATACAATTAATACAACCAGCACTTAGCCTTGACGCCGCCTTCCAGGGTCTTCAGTTCCGGCTCCTGCTCGTGACAAATGCCCATCACGTGGGGACAGCGAGGGGCGAAGGTACACCCTTTGGGTAGATTGAGCGGACTGGGCACGGTGCCGGGGATGACGTTCAGTCTTTGATCCTTTTGCCCCAGGCTGGGAATGGAGTTGAGCAGGCCGACCGTATAGGGATGCTTGGGATGCTTCAGCACGCTGACCACGTCGCCCTGCTCCACCACCTTGCCCGTATACATCACGATAACTTCGTCGGCCATCTCCGCGACCACGCCGATATCATGGGTGATCAACAACACCGCACTGTTGACCTTGGTGCGCAGATCCTTGATCAGCTCCAGGATCTGGGCCTGGATCGTCACATCGAGCGCCGTGGTCGGTTCGTCGGCAATCAGCAAGCTGGGCTGCAAGGCAAGGGCCATGGCGATCATCACGCGCTGCCGCATACCACCGCTCATGTTGTGCGGGTAGTCGCGCACCCGCCGGTCAGGTGAGGGAATACCGACCATGCGGAAGAGTTCGACCACGCGATCCTCGGCCTCCTTTTTGGAAACCTTGCGATGGACGCGGATCGCCTCACCCACCTGATTTCCCACCGTAAAGACCGGGTTGAGACTGGTCATCGGTTCCTGAAAAATCATGGAGATCTTATTGCCGCGAATGTGGCGCATTTGCTCTTCGGAGAGCTTGACCAGATCCCTGCCCTCGAAGAAAATCTCCCCGCCCGCGATCCAACCGGGCAAATCGACCAGGCGCATGATCGAGAGACTGGTTACGCTCTTCCCGCAGCCCGACTCACCAACCACGCCCAAGGTTTTGCCGGGGGCGATCGCCATATCGACCCCGTCCACGGCCTTGACGACGCCGTCCATGGTCTTGAAGTACGTCTTCAGCCCATTGACCTCCAGCAAGTTGCCGGAGGAACTCTCACTCACCCCGGTCGTACCGCGCTCGCGAGGATCGATGGAAACACTCATGTATTGGAACTCCTTCGTACGGGGCGACTGCCGGCAATCAAGACATAATGTGCCACCAGGGTACTCATTTTCGCGCCTCTCGTCCAGAAAAGAGCCTCCGGCCGCGGCCGGAAGGGACGCTGCAGCTTCACTTCGTACGCGAGTCAAGGGCGTCGCTCAGACCATCGCCCAGGAAATTGACGGCCACAATGGTGGCGACCAGGAAGAGACCGGGGAATACCGTCACCCACCACGCCCCGCCCAGCCCTTGTGGATCGGTCTCGGCGAACGCCAGTACGGAGCCCCAACTGGTATCGGGATACTGCAAGCCGATGCCTAGAAAGTCGATGGCGGCCTCGAACACGATGTTTCCCGCTACGGCCAGGGTGGTAGCAACCAGAATTGGCCGCATCGCGTTGGGCAGCATGTGGCGGAAGATAATACGACCATTGGAGACACCAACGGCGCGCGCGGCCTCGGTGTACTCCAGAGTGCGCAGGGAAAGGAAAAGGCTGCGCACCAGCCGGGCGATGTAAGCCCAACCGAAAAAAGTGAAGATCAAGATTACTAATTCTACCGAAACATGGCCATGGCCAATCACCGAGGCGGCGACCAACAGCACCGGCAACGCGGGAAGGGTCAGGAAGACATCGACGATGCGCATCAGGATCGTATCGATGAAGCCGCCGGCGTAGCCGGAGATGGCGCCGATCACGATGCCGATTAGCGTGGCGAAGATCGCGGCGCTGAAGCCGATCACCAGCGAGTAGCGCGCGCCGTAGATGATCTGGGCGCAGATACTATGACCGTTGTAATCGGCGCCGAAAATGTAGCGCAAGCCCTGGGACAACGTGGGCGCCTTGTCCGAGGCGCCGAAAATGTCCGCGCTGGTCGGGTCGTAGATGTTCTCCGGGGAGATGATCGGGGCGAAGATAGCCATCAAAGCCATGAACAGCAGGATGCCGGTGCCAACCATGGCCAGCCGATGCCGACGGAAGCGCATCCAGATCAGTTGCGTCTGGGTAACCTGTTTTGTAGAAATACCGGGATCGCTGAGACCCGTGCCTGCCCCGAAGTAGCCGGCCGCTTCCGGGGCGGCGTCGCTTCGCGGTTCGGATTGGCGAGTGTTCATGTTGCCCGTGTACCTCCACCCAACGGGTGTTTTTGATGCGGGAGCTTAATCATACCGAATGCGCGGGTCGACCCAGGCATAGGCCAGATCACCCAGCAAGTTGCCCAAGAGGACGCCGAACGCGCCGATCATCAACAACGATTGCAGGATAGGATAATCGTTGCCGCTGAGCGCGCGAGCAAATAGCTGACCCAAGCCGGGCCAGCCGAAAATGGTCTCGGTAATGATCGCTCCGCCCAGCAGACCGGGCAGCGCCAACGCGATATTGGTGATGATCGGCAGCAGGGCATTGCGTAAGGCATGTTTTAGGATGACCGTTCGGGGCGCGAGCCCTTTGGCGCGTGCGGTGCGAATGTAATCCTGGTGAATCACCTCAAGCATACTGGCGCGCATGAAGCGGCTGTCGGAGGCGACGCCCACGATGGCCAGGACCGCGGCAGGCAAGATCAGGTGACTGAGGAAGTCGGTCCCGGCGCTCCAGGGGTGTGAGGCAAAATAACTCCAGTAGCCTGGGCCATTGAACGTGGGAATCTGCGCCGTGTTGCCGACGATGCCCCCGGCGGGCAGCCAGTTCAGGGCAATGGCGAAGATCAAGATCATGATACCTGACAACCAGAACGTGGGCATGGAGAGGCCCACGTAGCTCATCACCGTGAATACTGAATCGAAGAAGGAATAGCGTCGCAGCGCGGCGAAGATGCCCAACGGAATTGCCACGCATTGTTGGACCAGGTAGGAGATGCCGGCGAGTAGCAAGGTAGCCGGTACGCGACTGAGAATCTCCTGACCGACCGGGCGGCCGTCACCGATACTGATCCCAAAGTCGCCGTGGACTACGCGGCCGATCCACGTCACATATTGGACCGGGATTGGATTATCCAACCCCAGCCGTACCACGCAGGCGTGATAGCGTGCATGCAAGGCCGCGCCGGAGCCCGCCGCCTGAAATGCCTGGCAAGGACCACCCGGGGAGATGTGGAGCAAAAAGAAGAAGAAAAAGGACAGCCCAATCATGATGATGACGGTTTGGATCAGGCGACGGGCTATAAAGGTTAACATGCGCGGCTATGCTCCAAACCGCTCTAACGGGCGCCCTAATGTATACATAATGCGTCAAATTGATGGCGAAGGCAAGGAGAGATGGTCTTCCCTCCTTGCCTTGCACGCCGTGCCGGTTGTTAGCTAGCTAACGGCTTTTGTGAACCGGTCGGATCCACCCACCATTGCCAGGTGTTCCACTCATTGCCTGCCTGAGTCACATTGGGCTTGAAGTTGCCGATTGTGCCCTTGAAGGCGATGATGTTGGGCCGGTTGTAGAGCATGATCCAATAGGCTTGCTGCACCAGGCGCGTCTGGAAATCGTTGTAGAGCTTGTGGCGGGTGGTGTCATCCAGGGTCACCCGCGCCTGCTCCATATCCTGGGTAATCCGAGGATCGTTTATGCCGGCGTAGTTCTCGGCGGTCGGATGAGTCGCATTGGGAATGAACTGCGGCTCGACGTTGGCAATCGTCTGATCCGGGTCGGGCGAGGTACCGAACGCGAACTCCGCGATATCGAACCGACGCCGGAACAACAGTCCGCCATCGTTATAGGTGCTGAACAGACCGTTGCTGCCGAAGGCTGCGGCGTAGCTGATCTTGATCGCGACGCCAATCTGCGCCCACAAGCGCTGCAGCAACTGGCCGCTACGGATGCGGAAGCTGGAATTGGTGGTGACGAACGAGAGCGTCAGGTGCTTGCCCTGTGGGCCGTACCCGGCCGCCGCCAGCAATGCTCTGGCCTTACTGGGGTTATAGGCGTTGGCGGGCAGATCTTTGTTGTTCGACCATGGTGAGACGCTTGGCAAGGGCGAGGTCAGGTTGATCGTGTTATAGGCACTGTTGCTCAGGCCCGGATAGAGCGCCCGCAGGTAGCGGTCCTTATCGAGGCCGTAATAGAGTGCCTGGCGCACCCGCACGTCCTTCAAGGCCGAGTTGGAAAGGTTCAACTCCAGGTGTTCATACAGCAGGGCTTGGGGCACGATAATCTGATACTTGGATTTATTGAGCGTCGGGACGTCGGTGAGACCGAAATCCTCCGCCTTGTCAATGGAGGCGTAGGTTCCGGACGAGGACAAATCCTGCACCAGGGTGTTGGGGTTTTCGCTGACCACCACGAATTGGATCTTGGCGGGAATAGGATGCTTGGGATCCGGCGGCAGGGCGTTGTAATAGGTGTTGGGCTCCAGAACAATGCGCTGGTCCGGCGTCCATTCGGTTAGCTTGTAGGGGCCGTTGCTGACATCACCGGGCGAATTGTAGGTATCGGCCGCCCACTTTATGACGAACTTCTGCAGATCCGATCCCTTGTAGGAGGCGCTCTTGAACATATCGGCAACCTTGGTCGCGTCGTACGACTTGAGCAGGCTGGGATCGAGGGTAATCCCGTACTTCTTCTGCATATAGGTCGACGGCAGGAGTGCAGGGATGCCGTAGCTCAGGGCCGGGGCGTAAAGGCTCTTGTAGGTGATGATCATATCGTTGCCGGAGAACGTAACGGTCTGGATTTCATCAACACCGAGGGTGGCATTGTACTCCGGCGCGAAATCCATAAGCAGCGACAGGATGTAGTCGCTGCCGGTATTGGCCGAGCCGTCCGACCACTTCAAATTAGGTTTGAGATGGACGGTTAAGATCTCGTGGCCCTTGACAACCTTAATGCCGCCATTCTTGGTTGACGGCACCACAGTGGCGAGATCGGCATAAAAGTTGCCGGCCTGGTCCAGGCCGATCGGGCTGTCGAACATCGCGCCACCGACCTCCGCGTCCGCCACGCCATTGCTGTAGGCGCCGCCAAGGATG
Source organism: Chloroflexota bacterium (assembly GCA_025924845.1). The sequence continues at coordinate 23,238 of JAICHN010000011.1, forward strand.
AGGCTATCCGGAAATTGGTAATCGGTAATGGCGATGGTGCCCGTAGGGGCCGATGCGCTCCTGGCGTGGGCTGGGGTGGCCGGCTTGTCGAAGCCGGCGATGCTGCTGAGCAGCAGGATCGCGGCCGCGGGAAGCGCGAGCTTCTTGCGTAACACGATGTGTACTCCTCCTCAAAATAGGGGCGAGGGTTGATAAGGCGCTGCAACGACGGTAAGCCGGGATTGGATGCGATACTGGTCCGGCGCGCTTCACCTCCTTTCAATGTGGATGAACGATGCGTCTCGCGTATCTCCGGAGCCGACCTACATGGGGATAAGTCCATTCGGCTTCCGTTTGGTCATCGCTCCGGAGCCGGCACCTGGCGCGATGACGCCCGCATCGGCCCGAGTTTGGGCATGCCTCTCCACGGGGAGCGGCGATCGGCGCGCGGCGCTGATCGGTACGGTCGCGGTCACTGCTCGGCTATACCGCTGGTCGGCCAGCACGGTAGGCAGCCAGTGAAAGGATATGCCCAAGCAGTCGGCGAGGGCACGCCCCGATAGGTCGGCGCAGGAGGCGAGTCTGGCTGATTGGGTCGTAGGGGCCACGGTCGCCTCCGGTGACGGCGTGGTGGCGGGTGAAGCGGTAAAGCCGGTAGGTCCGATGCCGAGCGCCAGTACCGCCACGAGCACCGTCATCGCCGCCGAGGCGAGGATTCCCGCCGGCCAGGGCATACGTCGTCTCCGTACCGGCGGACGGCCGACGGCATGAACGATCCGCAAACGCAGATCGGGCGGGGTCCAACTGTCGGCTTCGGAGAGGGTGAGCAGCCGCCTGGTCTGGAGGTGTCGTTCATACAGTGAGGTGCATGACGAACAGTCCGCCAGGTGGGCCGCAAGTGCCTTCGCCGATCCGGCCGGCAGTTCGTCATCGGCATAGGCCGAAATGACCTCCTTCAGATCGCCGCGGCACATCCCTGCCCCGAACTTCCTCCTGACCATTACCGTCACACAACCTCCCATATCGTATAGAGTGCGCAACGGGGCCGATCCGGACAGGGGAAGTGATAATTGTATAACACGCTCGATTCCGACACGCCTGTGTCGGAATCGAGCGTGCAATCATCTTTCACTACACGCGGCGTCATAAATCGCGCGAAACTGTTCCTTGGCGCGGGCGATCCGCTTGCGCACCGCCTCGGGTGTGCTGCCAACGATCGCCGCTACTTCCTCGTAACTAAAACCCTCTTTGGCATGGAGCAGCAAACAGGCCACCCGGTCACGGGGCATTTGGGCCAGCGCGGCTTGCACGGTCTCGCGATCCATTACCACACCGTCCGGGGCAGCCGTGGCGACCAGGTTACTATTTTCGACCGCCGCGAGTGATTCCCACAGCATCCGGGCATTCCGCTTGCGCGCCTGCACCGCCAGGTTGGTGGCGATGCGGTAGAGCCAGGCGCTCAGGGCCAGATCGGAGCGCAGACTGTGGATGTTGCGAAAGGCGCTGACGAACGTATCCTGGGTCAGATCGAGGGCCAATTCCTGGTCGTGTACCAGGCGTAAAAGGTAGCGGGCGATACGCGTCTGATACTGCTGCACGATAACCTCGAACGGCTGCTGCTCGCGCGGTGTGGGAGCCGCGGCAGGCTCGGGCGCGGTCATGTCCACACCACTGGTAGGATGTGGCTCGCCCAGGCGTTCGTCCCCGTGCTCGCCGGCGAAGGGGGGCGGTACAAGCCGAAGGTCGCGTTGCGGATCTAGCATTCAGGTTCCGCCATCAGAAGCACTCCGGTCGATGCCGCGCTTGATTCAGCCGGCGCGGAAGCGCGCGGTCCCGGATCGCCGAGCCGGGGCGCGTGGCCGTTGTCCCGAACGCATGACGACGGCTATGCCAAGGCCGACCACGGCGAGCACGGCAAGAATGATCACCGTGGCGATCGCGATGTCCTTTTTTTCGGTGGTGCTCGCGTTGTCGTCGGCCTGCTTGACCACGCCGCGCGCGATGGTCGTCGCCAAGCTCACCGGATCCTTAATCCCCACGGCTTTCCACTGCCGGGCCACGATTCGCGCCGCCTCGGCGGAGTCCAGTCGATCGCTGTAGGCGGCCGCCGCGGTTGGTGTGACTACGACGAGCACGGTTTGCGTGAGGCTGAGGCGGATGAAGAGGTCATGTGCGTAGGCGCTCAGTTGCGTATAGGGGGCGGGAACGGCATCCAGATAGACGAACTTCGTATCGGTACTGGAGTTATTGTTGATGTCCTCGGCTGCCGCGGTCAGGGCACTGGCGGTCGTGAGATTCACCTGTTGATTGAACCCAGGCGCCACGAAGTACGATCCCGTTTGGAGGGCGGTAAACGCTGCCCGCGATTCCTCCACTGCCACCTGGGCCGGAGTCGCCTTCGGTACTGGCAGGGCCTTTACCGTCACACCGGCCAGGGCGGGCGGCGCGCCCGCGTTCACGCCGCCGGCCTTTTGGGCGGCCTCGAGTTGCTTCGTGGCCTGGGGCGTCGAGGCGTTGAACGTAGGGTCGCCCAGGGCCATGGAAATGGCCCATACGGCGTAATTCCACTGCTTTTCATGCTGATAGGCCAGGCCAAGTTGATAGAAGGTATTCGGATCGTTGTGTCCGTGCAGCAGGGCGGCCTGGTAGTCCTGGGCCGCGGCACGGTAGTCGCCGGCCTTCGCGGCGGCCTGGCCTTGTTGGTAGTAGGTATCGCCCGCCGCCGCCCGCGTCGCGGTCGTGGCGTGCAGGGATACGCCTACCAGAAGGGACAATAGGCACAGCGCCGCGATAAGGGATCGCCATAAGGATGAACGATGCTTCACTAAATGAGCCTATTCCGCTGACCGTAATATTCGGGTGTCATTATCGTACGGTTCGGGGCATGAATCGGATATGACAGGGCGAAAAGTGTATCACCGTTTACAGGCATCGGCGTTAGTGTACAACAATCTCGGTTGGATGGTCGGGCCGGCAGTCTCTACGGGCGCGCCCCTACCATGTCACCGCTGCTCCTCGCGTGGCCGTCGTCGGCGCTACGGATGGGGTGCGCGCGATGGGATAGTACGCGCAATAGCGTCAATGTTCCGTTTAAGGGCTGGAAGATCCGTCATCACGACTGACCAGATGAGGTCTCCATCAATCTCAAAGTAGTTATGTACGAGGATGTGCCGCATGCCGGTGATCCGCGACCATGACACCTCTGGATGCTGATCACGTACGGCGGGCGACAATGCACGGCATGCCTCGCCGATGATCTGGAGATGATGAACAACCCAGTTCTGAATCAGTTCGCTCTCATCGAACGCTGCCCGGCCCTCTCTCGTGTACCGCTCAGTACGGTCTATGGCCTCCCTAACATCCAATAACCGTTCACGATCATCTCTCACAGAGGCACGGTCTCTTCCAGCACGCGTTCCCGGATGCGAGGTCGCAGGCCGCGTTCGGTCACTACATCGACACGCCTCCCGAACAATTGTTCTAGATCCATCAGGAGACCGCCGAGATCAAGGAGGCTGCGGTCCGGTCCCATATCGACCAGGAGATCGATATCGCTGGCGCCGTCCGCCTCGCCGCGCGCCACCGAGCCGAAGACGCGTACGTTGGAGGCGCCGTGTGCCGCCGCAAGCCGAAGAATCGCCTCGCGTTGCTTTCTCAGATCGTCAATTGTGGTCGGCATAGGTTCGATCCTGGAAGCGCGTCAGTTGGACTATCGATCACTCTAAACATACCCGACCCGCGATTTTCTCACGATCTTACTTTCGCCGCCGCGCGCGCTTCGCCTCTTGTGCGGCGCGGATCCGTGCTCCGTCCGCCGCGGTCAGCGCGTGCTGCTCGGGCAGCCCCGATCGGCGAGGCAGTGCGCGTGGCGTCTTCATTATCTTTACATAACGAAC
>JAICHN010000012.1 GCA_025924845.1 Chloroflexota bacterium
GCGCCGTCCACGCGGGCCAGTAGGTCAGGGCTCCGCGTCCCGCTCAGCCTTCCACCCTTGATCAACACGGCCCGCGCCCCGGCGCGCAGCATGGTTTCGGCGGCGGCGATCATGTCCTCCTGGAGGTGAACCGGCCGGCCACTCAGTAGAGCCGCTTCATGGAGGTTCGGTGTCACCAGTACGGCTCGGGGAATCAGTTCAAGACGGAGCGTTTCCAGGGTTGGCGGGTCGAGAAACGGGCGGCCAAGCCGATCGACGCACACCGGATCCACTACCAGGGGCGGCAAACGATCGAGCACCTCGCACACCGCTCTCATCCCCTCGGGTCCGCCCAGATAGCCGGTCTTGGCCGCTTCCGGGGCGAGATCGTCGAGCACGGCTTCGATCTGGGCGCGCACCAGGGCGGTGGACAGGCGTTCGACCGCGATTACCCGCTCGGTATCTTGCACGGTGACAGCGGTGACCGCTACCGCGCCATGCACGCCGTGGCAGACCAGGGTCTTCAGGTCGGCCGGCAAGCCGGTGCCGCCTCCGCTGTCGGTGCCGCCTATCGCCAACACGCAGCGGGTCTGGGCGCGAGTGAGCGGCATAAGTGATCCTTACTCTAGCGTAGTGGGCATGTAACCACCCCCCAGGTATACTTCTGGTGCAGATAGGGAGGCGGCCCATGGCTACGAGTTTCGCGGATTTTGTGGCGCTACGCAAATCACGGGAGCAGCTCGGTCCTCCGGGACGACCTAAGCTCTACGCGCATCCCGCCGATTCCGTCGTGCAGCGTGTCCTCAGCCGGGTGGGCCTCCAGGGGAGCGTGGAAGCCGTATTGGAATCCTACCTGAAGGTCTTCTACGGCACCTTGATTCATGATTCGGTGCAGGCGTCGCCGCGCCAATTCCCGGAGCTCTACGCCCTGCTGACCGACTGCTCGGAGCGCCTGGGTATCGCGGTGCCCCGACTGCTGGTGGGGCCGGGGCCGGGCGGGATGGGCATGAACGCCTTTACCTTCGGTACCGACCAGGAGTGTTTCGTTTTCGTCACCTCACTACTCGCCTTGCAGATGAGCGAGGAGGAGTTGCGCTTTGTGATCGGTCATGAATGCGGGCATATCCACAACCAGCACGTGACCTACCTTACGTTGGGCTATCTCCTTCACTATCAGCTGTTCAGCAAATTCTGGAAGGATCCCGACCTCTACAAGTTCCCTATGTTCGCTACCAGGCTGCCGTTGGCGAGCTGGCAGCGTCGCGCCGAGATTACGGCCGATCGGGCCGGGGCGATCTGCGCCCGCGACACGGAGGCTGGCGCGCGCGCGCTTATCAAGCTACGCCTGGGTTTTGCCTCGCTCGCCCAGTCGATTGATGTCGAAGCGTACCTGGCTCAGGGCGAGGATTTGCGCCGGGAGAGCTTGGCGGTGCGCGGCCAGGAGCTCGGCTATTCGCACCCTCTTGTAGTGAAGCGCATCCAGATGCTGCGCCTCTTCGCCCGTTCCGAGTTGTTCTATAGTTGTGCCGGTCTTCCCCGTCCCGCCCACGTGGATTTGTTGCAGCGAAACGATCTGGAACGCGAGACCGAAGCTTTCGTGAGCGTGCTGTGAATCTCACCTCCCCTCCCCGTCCCGAAGTTCGCCTGCGTGACGCACTCCATGACTTGGGCGCGGAGGCGGCGCGGTTCGGTGCCTTCGATCTGGCGCGCGATTTCGCGGCGCTCGATGAGCGGCTGCGTTCGCGCCGCTTGTTGGTCTCCGTAGTAGGCGAGCATAATCGTGGTAAATCGACCCTGGTGAACAGTCTGATCGGCGAGTCATGGCTGCCCGCCGGACAGAACGCTCCGACCCTGCCTCCGGTCTATGTTCATGCCGGCGCGCAGGACCGGGTTGAGTTGGTATACAGGGACGGCTCAATCGCCGAAAGTACGCGCGACGAATTGCTGGAAATGCGGGCCGAGGAGGCGGCGGCGGTTGCGTACGCCCGCGTCGCGCTGCGGAATCCCCACCTTCACGGGCTGTTGCTGGCCGATACGCCGGGGCTGAACGATCCCGATACGAGCCGACTTGCCGAGACGGTACACGGTTTATTGCCCCGTTGCGATCTGGCGCTGTTGGTGCTCGACAGCGCCCAGGCTTTAGGCGCCAGCGAGCTGGATTTCATCGAGCGGCACCTGCGGAACAGTGGCCTGCACCGCTTAATCGTGGTGCTCAATCGCGATGACGAGTTGGCGGGTGAGGAGCAGCGCGCGGTGGTGCGTGAGCGCGTGAAGCGGCTCCTCACCCCATTGCTCGGCTCGGCGCCCGAACAGCTTCCCTATTCGGCGCGCATCGCCTTGCGGGCCCGTGAACAGGACGACGCCCTGCTCCTGGCGCGATCCGGCTATCCGGAGTTACGCGCCCTCCTTGAGGGCTGCGCCGAGGAACGGGGCCGTATTGTCCACGATTCGGTAGCGGAGCGGGCACGGCGCCTGGGCAGGGAGTTGCGCGTCCGGCTCGAACCCGCCGCCGTGCAACCGGAGCCGCAGGCCCTGATCGGTCCTGCCGAACTGGAGGCAACGAAGATAGACCTTGCCTGTCGTGCCGTAACACGGGTGGGCGAAGAGTACAGCATGGATCTCAACGCCTTCGCCATCGCACTGCGCGACCGCTTGGTTGAGGAGACGGCGGACGCCTCGCCCGAGGATTTACGGCGCTACCTCCCGTTTTACATTCAAGAGCAATTCGCCGCCTTCCTGCGTGAGCACGAGGAGGAGGTTCCGGCCCGCGCTCAACAGGCTGTGCGCGAGGCCGGACTGGTCGATGCCCCGGCCCTGAACGTGACCGCTCGGGCCCCCGCGCCCGGCCTGCATCCCTACGTGCGGCCCGATTTTCTCGAGGACAGTCTCCTCCTGACCACGTTCCTCACCGTGATCGGCCTTACCCTCCGCCCGATCATGTCTACCATGATGATGACTATCGGTCCCTTATTGCGGATGCTGACGCGCACGACGCGCGAGGAGGACGAGCGCGGCGCCTTGCTGCGGTCGGGGCAGGCTGCCGTCATGCAGGCCGCCGGCGTGCTGGAACGGCAGATCGCCCCGGCCTTCGAAGGGGTATGTACCACGATTCGGACCAATGCCCTGCCGCCTACGCCCGCCGTGCCGGCCGCCTTACCGGAGGATACGGACGGTGAGGCGAGCCGCGCCCGCGTGGACGCGCTTTTAACTATGCTTGATTCGTTTTCCGCCGACACCGGCGATAGAGGCGTCCCGGCCAACAGCCCGGCGCCGATGAGAGGATGAGGATGACCGCACAGGTTGAAGGCTATCGCGACTTCGCCGAAGTACGGGGCGAGGTGGTCGACGAGTTACGAGAGTTGGCGTCGCTTAACCGCGGCCTGGGCATGGAAGATGGCGCGGACCAGATAGGCGAACTTGCCGATCGGGTGCAGGCAGGCGTCTTCCGCGTGCTGGTGCTGGGCGAGTTCAAGCGCGGAAAATCCACCCTGATCAATTCGCTGCTTGGGGCGAATCTCCTCCCCGCCAACGTCACGCCCACCACGGCGTTGCTTACTCTGATCAAATACGGGCGGGAAGTGGAGATCGATCTGATTCCTTTCCACGGGGCACCGAAGCGGGTGAGTCCCGACGTGCTCGCCGAAACGCTCAGCCTATCGAGCGACGAGGAAGAAAATCATCGTCGGCAGTCCACCTACAAGATGGTGGAAGTGCGTTATCCGTCGCCGTTGTGCGAGAACAATGTAGAAATAGTGGACTCCCCGGGGCTGAACGAATCCGCCATGCGGACGGAAATCACCAGTGGCTACATTCGCCAATCGGATGCCGCGATCTTCGTCCTTTCCGCCACGAACTTCGCCAGTCTGACCGAGTTGGAATATCTGAATAGTCACATTCTCGGTAAGGGGCTGACCCATATTTTCTTCGCGATCAATCAGTACGACCGCGTGATCGATGATGCCGACGACCCGGCCCGCGAAACACGTGACCTTACCGCGATGGCCGAGCAGCGCCTTGGTCCGCTCACCCGCGTCAATGGGCGGGATCTGGGCCGCGATCGTATCTTCTTCGTCAGCGCCAAACCGGCGCTCCGCGCCCGTATGCAGGGCGATGCGGCCGCCCTGGAGCGGTCCCGCCTCCCCGAGCTGGAAAAGGCTCTGGAGCGGTTTCTGGCCCGTGAACGAGGGCGGGTTGCCCTGGAGCGCCCGCTGGCCCAGGCGGCGCAGGCCGTGGATGATGCTCGCCACGCCATTGCCTTTCGCCGATCCACCATGGAAACCGATCTGGCCACCCTTGAGCAGCGGGTCCGTGAGGTGCAGCCCCGCTTCGAGGAACTGCAGGAGCATAAGCGGCGGATCGTGCGCACCATCGAGGCGGCTGAACAACTGGTGGGAAAGTCGGTGGAGTTGAGCTTCCGCCAGCGCGTGGCCATGATGGAGGACGGTATGCTTGAGGCCGCGATGGCGCTCAAGCTGTCGCCGCAGTGGAATCCGCAGCGGATTCGCAAGGAGATGGCGGAAGGGATCAACTCCTACATCGAGCGCGAACTGCAAGGCTGGTCCGATCAGACCGCCAAGGAGATCGAGGAACGGCTGAATCAGCTTACCGAGGATATCGGCCCCGACGCGGCGACGATTGACGCGACCCTGCAGCGGATCCGGATCGGGGTTGCGGGAGGTGTATTACCCGAGGAATCGGAGGTGACGGGCGATCCCAAGCGGGTGATGGAGACTATCCTTTCCTATGGCGGCGGCATGTTGGGCGACTTCGGCGTGGTGTTGCGGGGCGGCAGCGGCTGGTTGCAAAGTGCCATGCGGATTATCGCGCTGCAACTGGCCGCCACGGTGTTGCTGGCGGCGATTGGCTGGGCGACCAGCCCCCTGTTCGTGATCGGCACGGTGGCGAGCGCCGTGGCGCTGGGCGTGGTGAATCGGCGCAACACCATGGAACGGAACATGAAGGAGAAGATGGCGGAGACGGCCCGTGCCGAACTGCATAAGCTGCCCGCCAAGGCCCTCCCCAACATGCTCCAGGAGGTGCATAAAACGTTCGAGGCGTTCCAGTCCTCGGTGGAGCGCGGTATTGACGTCATGATCGCCAACGTGCGGGACACCATTGATTCGGCGCTGGCCGACCGTCGGGCCAAGGAAGGGGAGCAAGCGCCGGAGCTGGAGCGCCTTAGCGGCATTGACCTCGGCCTGACTCACCTGGAAGAACGGATGGCGGCCAGTAAGGCTCGTTTCGGCGCCTAGCGATCGTTTGCTTCGTAGAGGATATTGCGGATGGCCGCGATATCCTTGCGGATTTGTACATTCTCGATCCGGATCTCCTCGGTGATCTTGTCGATCCCATGAATGATCGTACTGTGGTCGCGTCCGCCCAGATACTCACCGATCCGCGGCGTCGAGCAACCGGCTTCGGCGCGCAATAAATACATCAGAATCTGCCGCGGCAGCGAGATCGCCCGCTCCCGCGATGGTCCGAGCATATCCTTGCGGTCGACCCGATAATACCGCAGTACGGCGTCGAGCACCTGATCGAGGGTGGGCTTATTGCGTTTGGCGCCCGCGTTCATCGGGTCGATAGCGCTCGTGGCCAGTTCCAGCGAGACCGGTCGCTCTTGCACCATCGCCATATAGGTCACCCGCTGCAGCGTACCCTCGAGTTCACGCACATTGCTTTGCACATGCCGGGCAATATACTCGAGTACGGGGCGGGGCACCGGCACCGATTGCAACTCGGCCTTGGCCTGCAAAATGGCGATACGATGTTCCAGGTCGGGCGGCTGCACGTCGGCGATCAGCCCCCACTCGAAGCGCGACCGGAGCCGATCCTCCAGGGTAGTCATTGCCTTGGGATGGCGATCGCTGCTCAGGACGATTTGCTTTTGCGCCTGATGCAAGGAGTTGAAGGTGTGGAAGAACTCTTCCTGAGTACCCTCCTTGCCCGCGATAAACTGGATATCATCGATCAGGAGAATATCTACCTCGCGATATTTGTTCCGAAACTCCTCCGTGCGTGACTTTTGGATGGCGCCGATCATTTCGTTCACAAAGGTCTCGGACGTGGTGTAGAGTACCGCCAGATGTTGATGCTCCCGCCTCGCATGGTGACCGATCGCGTGCAGGAGATGCGTCTTGCCCAGGCCGACCGGGCCGTAGATGAAGAGCGGGTTGAACCGTTTGGCGGGATTGTCGGCCACGCTTACGCACGCCGCATAGGCGAAGCGGTTGCCGCTGCCCTGCACGAACGTCTCGAAGACGTATTGGGGGTTGAGGGGGAAATAGGATTTCCCGCTGGGAGGCTCATCGGTTCCCGGATCGTGTGCGACATGCGGCGTGCTCGCACTGCTCCCGTTACGCTGGGCGCTCTTCGTCCGCACCGGGCTGTCGGTTTTCTCACCGGCCAGCACGGCGTAGCGTAACTCAAGTTTATCGAAGCCGATTACGCGAAGGGCGCTGCCGATCATGTGCGGTACGCGCTTTTCAAGGTATTCCGCGTGAAACGGCGAGGGTACGCCCACCGTTAATACAGATCCTTCCATGCCCACGCAACGCGTATGCTGCAGCCATGCGTCGTAATTCTGCTTGGTCATCATCTGCTGAAGCTCGGCAAGCGTGCGCTGCCATATTTGTGCGCCGGGCTGCACGGATTCGCTCTCCTTCTCCCACACGATGGAACCCAAGCGTAGCAGAACACCGGGCGAAGGGCAACGAGGTTTTGACCTTTCGGGGACGAGGATCCTCAGTTGGCGATGGACAGCAAGTGGGCCACGATGCGGTCAAGGGCCAGGATTTCCTGGGCCGCGCCCAGGGCGGCCGCCTCGCGCGGCATCCCATATACGACGGACGTTTCGGCGTCCTGCGCGATAGTCTGACCCCCGGCATTTTTGATTTGCAGAAGACCGGCGGCGCCGTCCGTTCCCAAACCGGTAAGCACCACGCCGACCGCCTGTGCCCCGTAGGTACGCGCCACTGAACGGAGGAGCACGTTCCCCGATGGCCGCAGTCCATCTATCGCGTCTTCGTCGCTCAAGACGATCAGTCCCCTCGCATCCACGTACATATGGTAATCGTCCGGCGCGAAGAGGGCCTGACCCGGTTGGGGGATCTCACCGTCCTCGGCCATTCTGACATCCAGCCCGCTGTACGTGCTCAACCACTCGACCAAGCCCGGCACGAAACCGCGCGTGATGTGCTGGACGATCAGGATGGGCGCCGGGAAAGTGCTCGGCAAGCGACGGAGCATGAAGTGAAGCGCGGCAGGTCCACCCGTAGAGGCGACTATCCCCACGGCCCGCACATGGGTGGGCGTATCGTGGGCGGCCATGGGCTGAATGGGCGCGGCGGACTCCACGGGGCGGGGGATCATCTTGACCGTTGCCATGCTGCGCACCGAACGGACCAATTCATCATGCATGCGCCGATACTCCGGCTCGTCTGGACCGGTCGGCTTGGCCACTACGGCCAGGGCGCCAACGCTGATTGCCTCAAAGGCCATTTGGGACGACGGGTCACCCACGTAGCCGCTGAGCACGATGATCGGTATGGCTGCCTGTTCGAGAATCTTCCGCGTGGCAAGCAGCCCGTCCATCACGGGCATATTGATGTCCATGATCACCACATCGGGGCGAAGTGAATGGCAAAGGCGCACCGCCTCGGCTCCGTCGCGCGCGGCGCCAACCACGCGCAAGTCCTCCTCCGACTCCAAGGTGGTGAGGAGGAGACGGCGCATGACCGCTGAATCATCGGCGATAAGGACCCGAAAAATCTGCTGCGCCATGGTGACGCGCTCCCTCAGCGAAAGTGACGACGTTTTTCCCCTATTCTTCAGGGTACTAGATCAGCGGTCGATTATCGCCCTCCTTTCCACATCCCCCTGCACCCCATTCGCGGCGCCGGCGGCTGAAACCATGGACCCATCGGCCCGTGCCCAGTATACTGCGAATGTGCTCCGGTAGCTCAGTGGATTAGAGCACTGGTCTTCGGAACCAGGTGTCGCGGGTTCGAATCCTGCCCGGAGCGCCGCCACGAAGCATTTCACGGGGCCTTGTCGCCCAGTTCGTCGCCGGCAAAGGAGACGCGTACCATGCAGCAATACCCTCCGCCTCAGTATGGCGCGCCCGTACCGGTGCAACCCACGCCCCCGCGTCGGAGTCGGCGCCGCTCGGCCATTGTCGAGATCATCGAAACTCTGGCCATCACCCTGCTGCTTTTTTTCGCCGCTCGCGCCTCCGTGCAGCCCTTTACCGTGCAGGGGCAGAGCATGGAGCCCAGTCTTCATAATCATGAATATATTCTGGTGGAGAAAGTGAGCTATTGGTTCCGGTCGCCGGAACGGGGTGACGTGGTGGTGTTCAGGTACCCCGGCGATCCCAGCGTGGATTATATAAAGCGCGTAATCGGCTTACCGGGCGATCACGTGGTGGTGCAAAATGCCCACGTGTATATCAACGGACATCAGCTCAATGAGCCTTATATCGCCGCCCCGCCGGACTACAACGACAATAAGGTCATACCCAAGGGCTACCTCTACGTACTGGGTGACAATAGGCAAAATTCCAGTGATTCTCATGCCTGGGGTTTGCTGCCGCGCGGCAACATTATAGGGCGAGCCCTGGTCTCGTACTGGCCGGTCTCCGACCTGGGTATTCTGCACGAGCCCAGCTACCCTGGGGTGCATTAGTCGGGCCTTGCCGCCGACAGCAAAGCCTTTAGCCTGCCTGCGCCCCGGCGACGAACCTCTCCCATTGGGCCAACGGCCAGGTCAGCGCGTTAAGATCGTCCACCACCAGGTCCGCGCCGGCGAGGGCCGCGGCCGGCCAGGTGCTCGCTAAACCGACGGCGTGCATGCCGCCTGCCTTGGCGGCCTGCAGGCCCGCCGGCGCGTCCTCCAGCACGACGCAGAGGGCAGGATCCATGCGCAGTTCCGCGGCGGCGCGCAGAAAGATGTCGGGAAAGGGCTTCCCGTTCGCCACCTGCCGACGCGATACACGCACCGGAAACAGCGCCTCCAGCTCGATCGCGCGCAGGACAAAGCTGATATTCTCGGGCGGCGCGGAGGTGCCGATCGCCTGTGGAACACCGAGCGCGTGCAGATGCTCGGCCAGCCGTCCGGCGCCGGGCATGGTGCCGATCGTGCCTCCCGTCTCTTCGCGAAAGAGCCGTTCCTTGTGCTCGTCGAGACGGTCGATCTCCGCCGCGTCCAGGTCGGCCCCGAGCAACATCTGTAGAATGTCTGAATTACCCAAACCGAAGGTCGGCTTGAATTGCTCCCAACTCAGATCGCGCCCATGCTCGCGACACAGCGCCTGCCAGGCCCTGAAGTGCGCCTGCTCGGTGTCGGCTAATGTGCCGTCCAGATCCCAGATCACCGCGACCCCTGCCCCCACACCCGTCTCCCGACTCCACTACGCTGCACTGGAGCCTTGTCGCTCCGTGCTCAATGTACCCCATTGCCGTGCATGGGAAGCCTGGTACATATGGTAGGCTGAGAAGGAGATTCGATGCAGTGAGGTTGCTGTAGGTCACAGCGGGAAGGTATTGATGACTATCGCGGAAGAACCACCGGTGCTTGCCGATAAACCAATCGGCCGGACGGCAATCGTGGAGACGGCGGCGCGCCTTGGCGCTGAGGATCTGGCGCCGCGGGCGGCGGTAACCGACCTCGGGGCAATGCCGCCGCGCGAGAACTTTGTCGCCCTCGCCCAAGCCGGCCTGCTGGGGCTAAGTATTCCGGCACGTTTTGGCGGCCTGGAGGCTGATGCGATCACGCGGCTACGCGTACTGGAGACGCTCAGCCGCTATTGCGCGGCCACCCCTTTTCTCTTTACGCAGCACCTCGGCGTCTGCGCCTCGGTGGCGGCTGGGGGCTCGGCCCTGGCGCCGCACATTTTGCCTCGGCTGGCGACGGGCGAACTGCTGGCCGGTATCGGCGCTTCACAACTCCGCCGCGCCGGCGCGCCCCAAATGCGGGCGCGGAAGACGGTAGGCGGTTACATCCTGGACGGTTCCGTACCCTGGGCCTCGGGGTATGGGCTGATGACGCACCTTGCCCTCGGCGCGACCAACGAGGACGGACTGCCTTTGTTCTTCTGGGTACCGTTCAAGGCCGCTCCGGGGATCTCTTTCGGCGAGGTGCAAGATATGGTCGTCATGCGCTCAGCCTCCACCGTACCCGTACTCTGCCGGGAGTTGTTTGTAGGGGATGACGCGCTGATTGGCGATGATAGCGGCGGCTACTGGCGAGCCCAGCATGGCGGAGCGCTCAGTGGTCCCGCCGCCTTTTTGCTCGGCATCGGGGCTGGCTGCCTCGACGGCTTACGTGTCGCCCTCGCCCGTTCCGAGGGACCGGGCCAGAAAGAGCATCTTGCCGACCTGGAGCACACCCTTGAGGCGCATCGAGACCGGTTCCACGAATTGACCAGGCGCTTCGTGGAGGGCGGTCGCGATGAAGAGGTGTTGGATGCCCTTCTGGAGATTCGGGTCCAGGTGAGCGCCTTTGTACTGCGTCTGGCGACCATTGCCATCGCGGCCGAAGGGGGTAGGGCGCATCTGCGCGGCAATCCGGCCCAGCGGCACCTGCGCGAGGCGTCCTTCTTCCTCACCGGCACGGTAAATCAATCGATGCGTGAAGCGTTGATCAGGGGCTTGTAGGATGTGATCCTACAAGCCCCTGCTTTGGGCTAGGGGAGAGCGGCGCCGACGATACGCGCGAACTCCTCCGGCTTAAGGCTGGCTCCGCCGACGAGGGCGCCGTCGATCTCGGCCAACTTCAGAAACTCCGCCGCGTTCGTACCGTTGACGCTGCCTCCGTATTGGATACGTACCGCCTGGGCCGACTCTACTCCGCACATCGAGGTCAGCACCTCGCGGATCATCGCCGCCACTTCGTTCGCGTCACCGCCGGAGGCGGTTTTCCCGGTGCCAATCGCCCAGATCGGCTCGTAGGCCAGGACGATCGTCCGCAGTTCCGCGGGGGCAATATCGTGTAGGGCGCCGCGCACCTGGAGCGCCACCCAGGCATGAGTCTCGCCGGCTTCGCGCTGCGCCAATGACTCGCCCACACAGACGATCGGCGTCAAGCCGTGAGCCAGAGCGGCCCGCACCTTGCGATGGACATGATCGTCGGTTTCACCGAAGTATTGCCGTCGCTCCGAATGCCCGAGGATCACATACCGGCACCACGAGGCAAGCATCAGGGGCGACACCTCCCCGGTGAACGCACCCTGGTCCTGCCAGTACATATTCTGCGCTCCCAGGGCGACGGACTCGCCCACGGCGGCATGGACGCCCTCCAGGGCGACGAATGGGGGACAGATTACTACTTCAACCGCCGCTCGGGTCGACAAGGGAATGGCCGCCATGGTGCGGGACGCCAGATCCCGGGCTTGACCTGGAGTCGTATGCATCTTCCAGTTCGCGGCGACGATAGGCTTGCGTGTCGGAGCGCTCATGAGCGGTCCTCGAGCGCCGCGACGCCGGGCAAGGTTTGTCCTTCCAGAAACTCCAGCGTGGCGCCGCCGCCGGTAGACACGTGGGTCATCTTGGCGGCCAGGCCCTGGCTTTCCAGGGCGGCCACTGAATCGCCGCCTCCCACAACGGTCACGGCGCCGCTGCGGGCCAGGAATGCCGCTACGGCATTGGTGCCGGCCGCGAAGGCGTCCATCTCGAAGACGCCCATCGGCCCATTCCATAGAATCGTTTGGCATTCGGCCAGGGCTTGCTCGTAGACTCGCACCGTATCGGGACCGATATCCATGATGCGCCAACCGTCCGGCACCTCGGCGATGGGCACAATCGCCGTTTTGGCGTCGGCGGCGAAACGGTCGGCGATGACGGCGTCCACCGGCAGATAGATCCGCGCATCGCCGGCTGCCGCCGCCGCTTCCAGTGCCCTGGCCTCTTCAATGAGGTCGTCCTCTACCAACGAGTCGCCGATGGCCAGGCCGCGCGCCTTGAGGAAAGTGCCTACCATGCCGCCGCCGATCAATAATCCGTCCACTCGATGCAGAAGGTGGCGCAGCACGCCAAGCTTCGTGGAGACCTTGGCGCCGCCGATGATGGCGGCGAACGGGCGGCGCGGGTTGGAGATCAATCCGTCCAGCATCTCCAATTCGCGTTGCATGAGGAGGCCGGCTACGGCCGGCAAGTAGTGGGTGACTCCCTCGGTCGAGGCATGGGCGCGATGAGCGGTGCCGAAGGCATCATTGACATAAATATCAGCCAATTTGGCCAACTGAGCGGCGAAGGCGGGATCGTTCGCCTCCTCCTCCGGATGGAAGCGCAGGTTCTCCAGGAGGAGCATCTGGCCCGGCTGGAGCTGCTTGACCATTGCCTCTACCTCGGGTCCGACACAATTGGGGGCCACGGGGATTTCCTGGCCCATAATCTCGGAGAGCCGCGCCGCGATGGGGGCCATGCGGTACTTCTCGTTGACCTTGCCCTTGGGCCGACCGAGATGCGACATCAGGATCATACGCGCCCCGTGAGTGCGCAAATATTGTAGGGTCGGCCGTACCGCGCGCAACCTGCTGTCGTCGGTGACGTTCCCCTGTTCGTCCTGGGGGGCGTTCAGATCCAGGCGCACGAGTACCCGCTTCCCCTGGACCTCCAGGTCGCGGGCGGTTCGTTTGATCACCTTCGGCACTCCTCTCCGCGCACATGAGCTATAGCCCGGCGCGTGACGGCGCCGGCGGCGTTGCAGTGTCCGGCCCCCTTGCCGCGGGCGGCCTGAGCGACCGCACGGCATGGAGACCAGGACGTGAACTGAAAGCTACGCCGAACTACAAGCCTTTATGGGCTATGAAGGCCGAGAGATCGGCAACTCGAGAGGCATAACCCCATTCGTTGTCGTACCAGGCCACCACCTTGACCATATTCCCGCCGAGCACCATGGTGGAAAGCCCATCCACGATCGAACTGCGCGAATCGCCGCGGTAGTCGCTGGAGACCAGTGGTTCCATGCTGACGCCCAGAATGCCCTTGAGTGGGCCACCGCTCGCCTCGGTCAGCGCTCTGTTCACCGATTCCACCGATGCCTCGCGCTCCACCTCGGCCACGAAGTCAATGATCGAGACGGTGGCCGTGGGAACGCGGAGCGAGTAGCCGTCGAACTTCCCCTTCAATTCGGGAATGACCAGGGCGAGGGCGCGGGCCGCTCCGGTGCTGGTGGGAATAATGTTGATCGCCGCGGCGCGGGCGCGCCGAAGGTCCTTGTGGACCTGATCGAGGATCTTCTGGTCGTTCGTGTACGAGTGGACGGTGGTCATCATCCCCTTGACGATACCGAAGGTGTCGTGTACTACCTTGGCAACGGGGGCGAGACAATTGGTGGTGCAACTGGCATTGGAGATGATCGTATGCCGTTCGGGGTCATAGCGCTCCTCGTTCACCCCAAGCACGATGGTAATATCCTCGCCCTTGGCGGGGGCGGAGATGATCACCTTCTTCGCCCCGCCCTGGAGATGGGCAGCCGCCTTGGCGGCATCGGTAAAGATGCCGGTCGACTCGACCACGATATCCGCCCCATACTCGCGCCAGGCAATCTTCCCCGGATCTCGTTCCGCCACCACGGCAATCTTCTGCCCGTTTACTTCAAGAGCATTCTCGTGCGCGGTCACCTCGCCGTCGAAGATGCCGTAGGTGCTGTCGTACTTAAACAAATGGGCGTTGGTCTTTGTATCGGTCAGGTCGTTGACGACGGTGACCTCCAATTGACCGGGGTGCCGTTCCAGGATGGCGCGTAGCGTCTGCCGACCGATCCGACCGAACCCGTTGATCCCCACACGTGTAGTCATGGTACTCCTCATTCCGGCGCGTTTCCCGGCCCGGCCGGCGCGGACAATGCGCGAGCAGACCCTGGAGCGGACGCTGAAAAATAGTGAAATCCGAGGCAAAAAACATCCCGGCGCTGGGAGTCGCCGCACTGTCAATCATGCCCTATTCATGGCTCATTCGGCAACCAGAGTCGAAAAAGCCGGGCGCCGTCGGCCGACAGGCCGGACCAGCCATTGCATGCCGGGGCAGCTTCCCGGAAGCCGCTCCCGCGGCCTCGGACCGTTAAGGTTGGATCGGCAAACGAGGGATTCGGGCCCGCGCGGAGGCTGGGCAGTCAGGGGAGCACGAAATCCACGGTCAATGTGTAATTGGTGTTCAGGCTGGCCACCCCAATCCCGGCCATGGTAAAGTTGCCCAAAATCGCCCAGCGATGGGCCGGGCTCTCCATGAGCCCAAAAATGATCTCGCCCATGGTCTGGCCCAGGCCGATATCCTCGGCCACCGCCTGAAAGGAAACGCCGGACGCCTTCACTCGCTGCGCCGGCGTGGAGCCGTTGGACCCGATGTGGGCATGTTGAGCGATGAAACCGCCCCGCGCTACGTCGTCGCTGTGCGCTTGCGTCTCGCGCATCAGCCGATTGTCCTCCTTAAGCGGCGGTAACTTCGCCCGGGCGCGCTGCTCATTGAGATCCTTGAAAGCCAGCGCTCTGACCTGATCGACGGTGAGCCCGGCTGTGTCGGCCACATAGGGCGGCGGCGCGGCGGGCGGCTGGAAACCGACGCCCGCGAAGATTGGCAGCTTGATCAGGGCGAATCCCGCGGCGGCGTTGATTTCGACCAGATAGCGGCCCGGTCCATAATGGATGGGCACCTGGCAAACGAACACTTTTCCCTGGCGCTTTAAGCGGGTGAGAATGACCCGTCCATTGGGCAACTGGATTGCAGCTCTGGTCTCCAGGGCGTCGGTGGCCGAGCCGATCAGGGTAAGGTTATGGGGAGTCGCCGACTGCAACTGATTCACCGGCACGATCTTGACCGCGTTGTCCGCGCTGACGAAGGCGCCTGCCAGGGCCAGCTTGCCACAGAACGAGAAGGCGGCCAACCCGCTTAATACGCCCCCTCCGGCGGCGGAGACCGTGACGAGGTCCGAACTCTGGTAACCGGGCGCGGCGGCGCGGAGGAACACTCGCTCGGCCGGTGCCAGCGACAGGTGGAAAGTGCCATCCGCGTCCACGCGAGCCCAGGTACCGACGGCGCCGACTTCCGCGTTGGCGATGGGCTGATTGGTCCCCAACGCGCACACCTGGCCGGTAAGGGTCAGCTGATCGTGCGCCGAACCGGCCTTGCTCACTCCGGTACCCAGCGGAACCAGGAGGGCGGCTACCAGGGGGAGAGCGAGGAGCTTCCGCGCCGCCCTCCGTGCGTTGAAGATTCCAGGGCAGGCGGTTCGCGGACTGGGCTCACGCATTCAACGCCTCATCTCAGCATATCAACCTGTGTACAAGCATCGTACACCCTTCTTTTGTACAAGCATCGTACACCCTTCTTTGTTGGCAATCCATAGCCAAGACGGCTCTACTCCCCTACACTTATCAGGCATGGGTGCTTCGGCATGCCGGCGGAGAGGAAGGCTACCGGGACGGAGGTGATGTCGCCATGTCGTTCCAACTCTATGTCGAGCTAACCGGACGGCTCCTTCTCGCCCTGGTCCTTTGCGGGGCGATCGGCATACAGCGCACTCTAAGTGGGAAGGAGGCTGGGCTGCGCACCCATATTTTGGTGGGTGCGGGCGCGGCGCTGATCACCATGGTCTCGGCGTATGCATTCCCCGGATGGCCGGCCGGTGCATCGAGAGATCCCACCCGCGTGGCAGCGCAGATCGTCTCGGGGATCGGCTTCATCGGCGGCGGCATGATCCTCAAGGAAGGGCTGACCGTACGTGGCCTGACCACGGCGGCCGGGATCTGGGCCGTGGCGGGGGTGGGCATGGCCGTGGGTAGCGGGTTAGAGCCGCTGGCTATCATCACTACCTTGCTGTTGTTGCTCACCCTGTCGGTGCTGAGCCCGCTTGAGAATAAACTGCCGGAGCGGCACCGTACCCACTGGATTCTCACCTTCTCCGTGGCCGACCCGGCCCGCCTTCATGACGTTCACGAGGCGCTCAAGAAACATTGTCCCAGTATTCATTTGACTGCGTTCGAGACGCCCCCCGACGGCTCCGGTGTAGTTGTGACCTATGAGTTGTCGTCAGCCACCCGATTCGACGTGGTTCACACATCGAGTGAGTTGATCGCCCACGGTGCCTCGGCCCCTTGTTGGAAGGCCGATTCCTACGGGGAGGACCTTTCGTAAGGGCAATCCACCCATTTTCTCGCTACACTGAAGTGTCGCTCTTGTTAAAATGAGGGGGATCGCGCTCACCCGCGCTAGGGGGAGAACCTACTCGCTGATGAGCTAGGTGAGTAAACGCCAATGAACGACTTACAAGAATTCCATGGTCCGAACGCGGGCTATGTCCTGGAGCTCTATGAGCGCTATCTGGACAATCCTGAGTCCGTCGATCCTGCCGCCAGAGCACGCTTCGCCGAATGGTCTCCGGCTGTCCTGGCTGTCCCCGGCACGAACGGCGCTAAGGCGCCCGCCGCGGCGACCACTGGACTGGACATCGATCTGATCACTCGGGTCGCCAACCTGGCCCGGATTATTCGGGCCCGCGGGCATCTGGCGGCCCACCTTGATCCGCTCGGCGGCGCCCCGCCCGGTGATCCCGCCCTCGATCCGGTTGGGAACAAACAAGACTGGGCCGAGTTGAGCCGCCTACCGGCAAGCGTGGTCGGTGGGCCGGTGGCCGTGGGCGCGGCGAACGCGGGGGAGGCCATCGCTGCGTTACGGCGCGTCTATTGCTCGACTGCCGGTTACGAGTTCGCGCACATCGAAGCGGCGGATGAGCGAGACTGGCTTTTCGACGCGGTCGAGACGGGCCGATTTAATCCCTCGGCCGCCGGCGCGTCGCGCCGGCAATTGTTGGAGCGGCTGACCGAGGTTGAGGCATTCGAGCTGTTCCTGCAACGTAGCTTACCGAACCAGCGGCGATTCTCGATTGAGGGCGCCGATATGCTGGTGCCCATACTGGATACGATCATCTCGGCCGCCGCCGGTTCCGGTACGCGTGAGGTGATGATAGGCATGGCTCATCGCGGCCGGCTTAATGTCCTGGCCAATGTGCTGGGTAAACCGTTCGGCCAGATCTTAGGTGAGTTCCATCGCGGTATCCCCGGCCCGACCACGGCGCCCTCGGAGAATTTCGCCCATTACGGCTGGACGGGAGACGTGAAGTATCATCTGGGGGCACAGCGCACGCTGACCGAGGGAAGCGAGGTGCGGGCGCGCATTACCCTTGCCCCAAATCCCAGCCATCTGGAGTTCGTCAATCCCGTCGTGCAAGGCATGACTCGCGCCATGCAAGAGAAACGTGACAGGAAGGGCGCTCCCATTCAAGACGAGGATGCCGCGCTTGCCGTGTTGATCCATGGCGATGCCGCGTTCCCCGGCGAGGGGGTAGTGGCGGAGGCGCTGAATCTGGCTGAACTCAAGGGGTACCGCACGGGCGGGGCGGTGCATATCATCGTCAACAACCAGATCGGCTTTACCACCAGTCCAAGTGATGCCCGCAGCACGCTCTATGCCGGCGATCTGGCCAAAGGCTTCGAGATTCCCATCGTCCATGTGAACGCCGACGATCCCGAGGCATGTATCGCGGCGGCGAACCTGGCCTATGCCTACCGACAGGAGTTCCATAAGGACTTCCTGATCGACCTCGTCGGTTATCGGCGTTGGGGCCATAACGAAGCGGATGAGCCTGCGTTCACCCAGCCTTTGCTGTATGAAAAAGTGCGCGCCCATCCTACTACGCGTACGCTCTGGGCGCAGGCCCTGGCCGAGCAAGGGGTGGTGCCCGCCGAGGAGAGCCAGGGCCTGTTGCGGGCGGCCATGGCGAGATTGCAGGAAATCACCGCGGAGCCGGAACAGCGGCCGGCGCCTCGTCCCGAAGCGGACAGCCCGAACATAATCACGGCCGTGCCGGTTGAGCGGCTTCGTGCCTATAACGAAGGTCTCCTGGCCTGGCCCGAGGGCTTTACCGTCCATCCCCGGCTCGAACGAATTTTGAAGGGACGGCAGGGTGCCCTGGACCCGGGCGGCAGCATTGATTGGGGCCACGCCGAGTCGCTGGCCTTCGCCTCGCTGCTGGCCGAGGGGACGCCGATCCGTCTGGCGGGCCAGGATGCCGAGCGAGGTACGTTCAGCCAGCGCCACCTGGTGCTGCACGACGCGCGGAACGGCAACCTATTCTCCCCGCTCCAGGATCTTCCCGAGGCTCGCGCTTCCTTTGCCGTGTATAACAGTCCGCTCTCGGAGATTGCCCCGCTTGGTTTCGAGTTCGGCTACAACGAGGTGGCCCGTGAGGCATTGGTCCTGTGGGAGGCTCAGTACGGAGACTTCGCCAATGCCGCGCAGGTGATCATCGACCAATTTGTTGCCGCCTCTCGCTCCAAGTGGCGGCAACAACCATCCCTCGTCATGCTGCTGCCGCACGGCTATGAGGGGCAGGGACCGGAGCATTCCAGCGCTCGGCTTGAACGATATTTGCAGTTGGCCGGCGACGATAACCTGCGTATCGCCAACTGCACCACCGCGGCTCAGTATTTCCACCTCCTGCGTCGACATGCGGGGCTCAAGGAAAGCGATCCGCGCCCCTTGATCTTGATGACCCCCAAGAGTCTGCTCCGTCATAAGCTGGCTCAGTCGACCGTGGAGGAGCTTGCCGAAGGCACTTTTCAGCCCGTGCTCGACGATAGTATCGCGGCGGCGCACCGTGACCAGGTGACCCGCCTCATCCTGTGCAGCGGGAAGGTTTATGTGGATCTGGTGAGCAGCGCCGAGCGGGCCGACGCCGCCCGCGTGGCTATCGCCAGAGTGGAACAGTTATGCCCCTTCCCCGCAGGCGAGATCGTCGCCCTTCTGGCCGCGTATCCTCACCTACGTGAGATTGTATGGTTGCAAGAGGAGCCGAGAAACATGGGCGCCTGGACCTACATGGGTTCCCGCTTACGCGATTTGGTCGGCCGTGAGCCGCGGATCGATTATATTGGTCGGCCGGACCATGCCAGCCCCGCCGAGGGATCGGGCGCGGCCCATCAGGTGGAGCAGGCTCGGATCATTGCCGAAGCATTTACGGGGCTCCAGGGCCCCCTAGCCGTGGCGCAAGGAGTGGCACAACATGCCGGCTGAGATAAGAGTGCCCGCGCTCGGCGAATCGGTGGTCGAGGCCACGGTGGGCAAGTGGCTGAAGAACGTGGGCGACACGGTGGCGGTCGGTGATCCGCTGGTCAGTCTGGAGACCGATAAGGTCGATATGGAGGTTGCCGCCGAGCAGGCAGGCGTACTGGCGCGCATCGACAAAGCTGCCGGCGATACGGTGGAGGTGGGCGAGACCTTGGGAAGCTTGGGCGCGGCGGACGCCGGCCCGGCCGAGAACGGGAGCAAGCCGCCGGCCGCCATGTCGACCATCCCCGCACCGGTGCCGGCTCAGTCGGCTACGGCCCCGGCCCAACCGCAAGCGCAACCTGTGGGCGGCGCCGTGCAGGCCACGCCCGTGGCACGCCGCCTGGCCGGCGAGGAAGGTATCGATCTGGCCGGGCTTCAGGGGAGCGGCCCTGGAGGGCGAATCACCAAGCAGGATGTGAGCGGCGCCCGTGCCGGCTCGGCGCCCGCCGCGACGCCGGTCGTCACCGCTCCGCCCGCTGCTTCTCCGGCTCCCGCTCCGGCGGCGCGCCCTGTCCCGGCATCGCTTGACGGACGCGAGCAGCGGGTCCGCATGTCACGCCGCCGGCAGACTATTGCCCGCCGCCTCCTGGAGGCCCAGCATAATGCGGCCATGCTTACCACCTTCAACGAGGTGGATATGAGCGCCATTATGGAGGTCAGGAAGCGCCGCAAAGACAGCTTCAAGGAGCGCCACGGCGTAGGTCTGGGCTTTATGAGCTTCTTTACAAAAGCGGCTATCGGCGCCCTCAAAGCCTACCCACGGCTCAACGCGGAGATACAGGGTGATGAGATCGTCCTAAAGACCTACTACGATATTGGGATCGCGGTCGGCGTGGACGAAGGGTTGGTCGTTCCCGTCGTGCGGGATGCCGATCGGAAGAGCTTTGCCCAGATCGAGCGCGAAATCGGCGAACTGGCAGGCCGGGCGCGCGGCAATACGCTGACCCTTGCCGATCTGGAAGGCGGCACGTTCACCATCACCAACGGCGGCGTCTACGGGTCGCTGTTATCCACGCCCATTCTGAATGCCCCCCAGGTCGGTATCCTGGGCATGCACAAGATCGAGGAGCGTCCGATCGCTCTGGGTGGCCAGGTGGTGATCCGGCCGATGATGTACCTCGCCATGTCGTACGATCACCGGATCGTCGACGGCAGCGAGGCGGTACGTTTTCTGGTCCGGATCAAGGAGTTACTCGAAGATCCCGAGGCCTTGTTGCTGGAGGGATAAAAAGCAAAGGGCTGCCCGACCAATATGGTCGGGCAGCCCTTTGCTTTGGAGTTAAGGTCGGAGCGCGGCCCGTACTAATTACCCCGGAGGACGAGCGAGAAAGGATGGAGCGATGGCACGCCCGGTTACTCTGTTCACCGGCCAGTTCGCCGACCTGCCCCTAGCGGTATTGGCGGAGAAGGCAAAGGCATGGGGCTACGACGGCCTCGAATTGGCCTGCTGGGGCGACCACTTCGAGGTCGCCAAGGCCGTGGAGAGCAATGCCTACATCCAGGAGCGGCAGGATATTCTGGCCCGCCACGGGCTCAAGTGCTTCGCCATTGGGGCCCATCTGGTTGGACAGGCCGTGGCCGATCGGTATATCGACGAGCGCCATCAGGGCACCCTGCCCCCTCATGTGTGGGGTGACGGCGAGCCGGAGGGCGTGCGTCGGCGCGCGGCGGAGGAGATGAAAAACGCGGCGCGGGCGGCGGCGCGCTTCGGCGTGACCCAGGTGAACGGCTTCACCGGCAGCCCGATCTGGCACCTCCTCTATTCTTTCCCGCCCAATAATTGGGACACGGTGGCGGCAGGATACCGCGAGTTCGCCGATCGCTGGAATCCGATCATCGATGTGTTCGACCAGGAAGGGGTGCGCTTCGGCCTGGAGGTTCACCCGACTGAGATCGCCTATGATATCGTCACCACCGAGAAGACATTGGACGCCATTGATCGGCGGCCGGGCTTCGGGCTTAATTTCGATCCCAGCCACTTCCACCATCAATTTGTGGACCCCGTGCTCTTCATCGAGCGCTTCGCCGATCGCATCTATCACGTCCATGTGAAGAACTCGGTGCGCAACCTTGACGGGCGAAGCAGTATCCTCGGCTCGCACCTTGATTTCGGTGATCCCCGGCGCGGCTGGGACTTCCGCACTCCCGGCCGCGGTGGAGTCGATTTCGAGCCGATCATTCGCGCCCTCAATCGCATCGGCTATCAGGGTCCGCTTTCCGTGGAGTGGGAAGATAGCGGCATGGATCGCGAACATGGCGCTCCTGAAGCGGCCGCGTTCGTGCGTCGGCTCGATTTCGCGCCGTCCACGGTTGCCTTTGACGAAGCCTTCAGGCAGAAGTAGGGGGGAAAGAGATCATGGCCGAGAAGGTCGGTTTCGTGACGCAGGGCGACGCCAGGGCCGAGGGTGACATTCCGGAAATCGGAATCGGGATGCTGGGCTATGCCTTTATGGGAAAGGCGCACAGCAACGCCTTCCGGAAGATCCCCTACATCTACTGGCCGCCCCCCGCCATCCCGCGCCTGGTCCGCATCGCGGGCCGTTCCGAGGAGCGCGTGGCCCAGGCCGCGCGCCGCTACGGCTACGAGTCATACACTACCGACTGGCGCGACCTGGTCAGCGACCCCAAGATTCAGGTCTTCGATAACGGCGGTCCCAACGACCAACATGCCGAGCCGTGCATTGCCGCCGCCGAGGCCGGGAAACATATTATTTGCGAGAAGCCGCTGGGCCGCACCGCCGCCGAGGCGAAGCGGATGCTGGACGCCGTGCAAAAGGCGGGCGTGAAGCATGCCACGGCCTTCAACTATCGCTTCGTGCCGGCAATCCGCCTGGCCCGCGACATCATTCAGGAGGGGCGGCTGGGCCGCATCTATCATTTCCGGGCCCGTTACCTGCAGGAGTGGATTGCCGACCCCGAGTTCCCCATGGTCTGGCGCCTGGACGCGGCCACGGCAGGCAGCGGTACGCTGGGCGATCTCGGCTCACACATCATCGATCTGGCGCGCTTCCTGATCGGTGAGCCGGCGTGGGTGAGCGCCCTGACCACGACGTTCATTCCGGAACGGAAAACCGAGGACGGTAAGACGGCGAAGGTTGACGTTGATGACGCTTTCGAGGCCATCGTCCAGTACGCGAACGGCGCCGTAGGCACCCTGGAGGCGACCCGTTTCGCGCTGGGCCGGCGCAACTCCAACACGTTCGAGATTAACGGTGAGAAGGGCAGCATCGCCTTTAACATGGAGCGTCTGAACGAGCTGGAGGTGTATCTACCGGGCGAGAGCAAAGCGGATGTCCAGGGCTTTAGCCAGGTGCTGGTCACCGAGGCCAACCACCCCTACGTCAATGTGTGGTGGCCCTCCGGGCATATCATCGGCTGGGAGCACACCTTTGTTCACCAGCTGCACCACTTCCTTGATGCGGTAGTAAACGACAAGGAGGTCGGTCCGCTGTGCGGCACCTTCGAGGACGGCTACCGGAATGCGGTGATTTGTGACGCGATCACGGAATCGGCGCGAACCGGGCAGCGAGTGGAGATCGCCTATTGACCGGTAAAGGCAAGAATGGCGGCGTTGACCAATTTTGGGGCATCGAAGAACACATTGTGACCCGCCCCAGGAATAATCCGCGTCTCCGCGCCGCGAATAGCCGCCGCAAGGAGTGCGGCATTCGCGGCCGGGATTAACCGATCATTCTCACCCCAGAGGACCAGAGTCGGGACGGCTACCTCGCTAAGCCCTGATCGCACATCGACGCTGCGGATCTCCTGCACTGCCTGCCATAGGATGCGTGGACCGGCGCGCAGCGCGCCCGCCACGACGATTGGGGTGAACCGCAAGTCGCCGCCCGCACGTGAGAAGAAGGCCTGGCGTGCGATGCCGAGCAGGTTGTCTTCAAACGGAAGTCCCGCCGATCCAATGAGCACCATACGAGCAATCCGATTGGGGTGGGCCGCCGTGACCAGCATGGCAAGCTGCCCGCCCATGGAGTGACCGACCAGCACGGCAGGTCCGATCCCGTTTCGCTCCATCCAGCTTGCAAGGAGGGAGACGGTGCGCGCGAAGGTATAAGGACCCGGCATCCGGCAGGCGCCGAAGCCGGGGAGATCGAGGGCGAACACCGTGTGCGCGACGGCGAGAGGCTGGATGTTCCGTGTCCACCAGCGGGCGCTGCCCGCGTAGCCGTGCAGGAGCAGCAAAGGCGGCCCGGATCCCGCCCGCACCCACTCGAACGTCGTGTCCTCGATCCGCTGTCTGAAGCACTGAGCGTTCGGTCCCGCCCATCGCGGCGTTGGCTCGCGCCGCTCCTTCACGGCTCATCCCTGAACGAGAGCGTGGTGGTCATCCCGTCCTCCCCCACCTTCGTGGCGGGGAAGATCTCCGTCGCTTGTTCCAGGTAGTCGTAAGGGTGGGCGAGGGCGGGGCTGAAGTGGGTGAGCCAGAGTTCGCGGGCCAGTCCGTCGCGGGCTGTCGCGGCAGCCTCGGCGAAGGTGAGATGGGCCGCCTCCCAGCGGGTCGGCTTATCCGCGTCGCTTCCATACATCGCGTCGCAGATCAGCAGGTCGGCACCGCGCCCTTCGTCACGCACGAAGTCGGTCAGGGCGGAGGTGGGACTGGTATCGGTCGCCAGAACCAGGCGTAATCCTCGCCGGGGCGAACCCATTACCTGGTCGGGCGTCACAGCGTTGCCCTCAACCTCGACCGTCTCGCCTCGCTGCAGCACTCGCCATGACGAAACGGGGACGCCAAGGGCACGGGCGCGTTCGGCATCGAAGCGAGGGGCGCGCGGCAGCGAGATGGCGTAGGCCAGGCAGGGAATGTCGTGGACCAGGGCCGCGCAACTGCCGGTCAATCCAGGATAGCCGGGCAGGGGGAACAGTTCGCCGCCCGCCAGCACGCGCGTTTGCACGGGAAACGGGAGGCGCGGCGCCACGATCAGCAGGGCTTGCAGCACGGGAAGCAGCGGTTCCGGGCCGTAAATGAGCAGCGGCTGGTCCGGGGTCCGTTGTGCGTTGGCCAGGGTGAGCAGCAGCCCCGGCAAGCCCAGCACGTGGTCGCCGTGCATGTGGGTGAGCAGGATGGCGTCAATCGCGCCCAGGCCCCAGCCGCGCTCCCGAATCGCCACCTGCGTACCCTCGCCGCAATCAATCAGGATGTGACTCGATCCGGCCCGCACCAACACGGCCGAGAGGCGTCTGCCCGGCAACGGCTGCATTCCACCCGTACCGAGCAGGCACACATCAAGCACGATCGGTCAAGCCGCCGCTCAACTGAGCGGCGGCGCCTCCACTACGCCCTGAGCGATCAGCCAGGCAAGTGACTCCTTGATCGCCTGGAGCGATGTATAGCGCGGTTGATAGTCGAGCAGGCGCCGCGCCTTGGCTATACTGACGCAGGGGCTGTGCGCGATATGGTCCCAGGTTGCCTTCGCTTCCGCCTCGGTTACCTGAGTGCGCCAGGTTTCCCAGCCAAGGTAGTTCAGGTTGGCCTCTTGTCCGAACCAACCCGCCACCGCCTCGGCATAACCGCGCAGGGTAATGGCGGTCGGCGACGTGATGTGGAAGCTTTCGCCCAAGCTCACGGAGCGGTTCTTGAGCGCGGCCATGAAGGCCTGAGCTACATCATCAGCATGCACGTGATGGACGGTTTCCATGCCCAGATTGGGAAGGGTCACCGGCTCACCCTTTGCCAGTTGCGAGAAGACGCGCGGATTGAAGTGGCCCTCCGGATTGAGCGGCATCCAGCCTGGCCCCACGATATGACCTAGGTGGAGGATAGCGGCGGGAAAACCATGCCGGCGAGCCTGGTCCAGAAGATAAAGCTCGATGGCGGCCTTACGCGTGCCGTACTCGCCGAAGGGCCGGCGCGGCTGCTCCTCCGTAATCGGCACTTCAATGCCGTGACCATGTACCCAGATCGTGCCGCAATGGAGGAAGTGCTGGACTCTGCCGTGCAGCGCCTCTACGAGGTCGCGCGCCGATTCGGGCGTGAAGCAGATCATATCGATGACCACGTCGGGCCGTAGATCGCGGACGCGCTTACCAAAGGCGCCTTGCTGGTCTTCCGCCTCGCGATCGACCGCGATTCGCTCCACGGCTGCCCATGCCGCGTGGGGTTGATAGGGCTGCCTTTGCCCGCGGTCGAGTGCAACCACGTCATGCCCGGCTTCCACCAGCCGGGGAACCAGGTAGGTGCCGACATGGCCGGTCCCACCGATGATCACCACGCGCATCTACTATCTCCTTGTCGAACGGCAATCGGGTTCGGGTGTTGTAAGGTATTGTACCGGTACGTGGGAACGTGAAAGTGCCGACCGGCCTGGTGGCCGCGCTCCTACAACGCGACCTCGACCACAAAGGCGAGGCCCACCCTTCGGGCGCCTATATCCAAGGGGTAAAGGAGCGGATATCCTGGAAGGACGGGGCCGTGCCGGCCAGACACGGCATTCTTCAAAGCTGAGGGGACAGGATGAGCGAGACGATACCCGTGGTGGAGGGCTATATTCCGTTCAAAGGGCATCGGGTGTGGTATCGGATCGTGGGCGAGGCGGAGACGCCCGGCAAGCTGCCGTTGCTCACCCTCCACGGCGGTCCCGGCGCCACACACGATTACCTTGAGTCGCTCGATGCGTTCGCCGAAACGGGGCGGCGAGTAATCTATTATGATCAGCTCGGCTGCGGTCGGTCGAGCACCCCGTCGAACCCCACTCAATGGACCGTCGCTCTGTTCAAGGAAGAGATTGATGTGGTACGAGCAGCCCTGAACCTCGACCAGATCCATCTCCTGGGCCAATCATGGGGCGGCATGTTGGGCATGGAATATGCCATCGGCCACCCGAAGGGCGTGGAGAGTTTGATCGTGGCAAGCTCGCCTGCCTCGATGATCCAATGGGTGAGCGAAGCAAACCGCCTCCGCGAGGAGTTGCCGCCTGAGGTGCAGAAGACGCTCCTGGCCCACGAGGAGGCCGGCACGACCGGCGATCCGGCCTACGAGGAGGCCATGATGGTCTTCTATGGTAGGCACGTATGCCGACTGGACCCGCTACCCGATTTTGTCGCTCGTTCGTTTGCCGCCCTTGCCGTGAACCCCGAGGTATACCACACGATGAACGGCCC
>JAICHN010000013.1 GCA_025924845.1 Chloroflexota bacterium
AAAGATCAGAGGGGCCTGCCGCGGGTGCGGCAGGCCCCCACTGACTACGGAGGGGCGCCTAACTGAGGTTGTAGTAGGCCGGGAAGACTTGGCCGCGGTCGAGGGGTAGGTACAGGGTGTAGCAGCCTTCCCCCGGCGTGGCCCAGTTATAGACGAACTGGTTGCCCGTGCTATCGTAGCGTAGGCTCGTGCCCCCCGTGGCCGTCGTCTCCAGCGCGGCGGTCGAGTCGCTGCCAAAGTTGGTGCATGCGGTACTCGCGAAGGTAATCGACTTCACCGACGAGAGGCTGCTGATGAAGGCGCCGTTGGCGTCGGTGAGCTGGAACTTGACCGGGTATGTCCTGCCTGCCTTGCCGGTGTTGACCGTCGGCGCATTGTTGACCGGGGCCAGGAAGCCACTCCAGCTGTAGCCCACCGTCACCGTGCCCGGCACGGAAGTCGGGGTGTAGTTGGCGTCGACCAGGGTGCAGCTGCTCAGGTAGGGCCCGGCTGGGCTGCTGATGGTGGCGGTGGTGGAGCAGGTGGCCTTCGCCGTCTCGGACGCATCAGTGTCGCCGCCCACCAGGCCGATGAAACTGGGGGTGATAGCCGGCACCGTGCCGTGCAGCACCATGCCGGCGCTGCTCGCCGTGATCGTCAGCAGCGCCGGATTGACGGTCACCGTACCACTTACATAGTTGATGCTGTAGTTGGGATCGGCCGCGCTCATGCAGGTGGTCGGGTAGGGTCCGACCGAGCTGCTGCCGGTGGCGGTGGTGCTGCAGGTGGGCGTGGTCGCTGGGAAGGTGTCGCCGTTGACAAGCCCGTTATAGCTGGGGGTGATGGCCGGCACTGTGCCGCCGTAGGTCATGCCGGCGCTGCTCGCGGTAATGGTCAGCGGCGCCTGGGCGACGGTCAGTGAGTTCCCGTTCGTGCTCGGTCCATAGCCCCCATCGCCGGCGAAATCGGCCCCAACGCCGGTCGGGTAGGCGCCGGCGCTGATGCCGGCCAGGCTCACAGTGCTCAGGGTCGCTACGCCGCCGGCGTTGGTGGTCGCCGTGTTCCCGGCGAAGCCGTTGCCGTTGAGGCTGAAGGTGATCGTCTCCCCGCTCACGCCCACGCCTCCTGCCGTCAGCGTCGCCTGCACCATGGTCGCCCCACCGTAGATGCCGGTGCTGGAGCTCACGGTCAGAACAGTCGTCTCGATCTGGAAGCTAATGATCACGGAAGGTATCGAGGCCGCTGCCGCTGGGGCGAAGGAAGCGTTCGTGCCGGTAGCGGCGTAGCTGGACCCAGCGCCGCCTCCGCTCCCAAAGAAGCCGGCGCCGCCACCGGCATAGCCGCCGCCGCCGCCACCACCACCAGGAGCGAGACCACCCGCACCGCTGCCGGACGGCGCCAACGATTTGCCGTTGGCTGTGCCGCCGCTTGCATTTCCGCCATCGCCATCGGCGCATTGGGGAGGGCACACGCCGGCATTGGCAAGCGGATCATATCCACCGCCCGTGCCGGTACCGGTTCCCCCGCCACCACCTGGGTGGGTGCTGGTCGCCGTGCCGTTGCCGCCATCGGCGGTCCCGCTTGCGTCGGCGTTGCCACCGGCTACGCCACCATCACCGCCGCCGCCCCCGCCGCCCGCGACAACAAGTGGATTCGCCGCCAAGTAGACAGCACTGGCGCCACCGCCGCCGCCGCCGCCGTTACCGCCACCATGGGCACCGCCGCCACCGGCTTCAATTCCGCCGCGAACGCCGTTGCCGGAGCCGTCGCGTCCGGCGCTGCCCCCGGCACCGATACCGGCACCACCGGCGCCACCTTCGCCGCTACAGTTCGTGGGGACGACGGGACTGCAGTTCGCGGGCTGGGGTGCATTCCCGCCGGGCTCGCCGACGCTAATCTGGAGCAGCGTACCTGCTGTCGCGGCGAGCGTAGCGTTCACGTCACCGCCGACACCACCGCGGCCAATCCTGGACCCCGATCCGTTATTCCCCGTGCCTCCTGGAGCGCCAATCACCGCCACGCTCAGGCTGCTCACGCCCGAGGGAACGATGAACGTGTCTGCTCCCAGCGTCGAGTATGTGCAGGTGTCCGTCGTGCCCGAGTTCGTCTGTGTGCCGGTACTGCCACACGTCCCACCGGCCGCCGATGCCTGCCCGGCATGCCCGAGTGAGAGTGCTCCCGCCGGCCCAAGGCTCAAAGACGCCAGGCAAAGCGTGATGAGGACCCGCCGCCCGTGGCTAAGGGGCAGGGCACGCCCCGCGAACCGGCCGATTCTTGTAGCCTCATGCCGCTCGGCATTCCCCGTTGACCCGCGGACCCCACTGCCGGTCCTTCCAGTAGTACGCTGTTCCACGATGAGCATTGTCCTTACTCTTTCTCCATGATGCACCGGATCTTCTTGGTGCTCACACTCTCGTCCGGCTACCGATTGCACTCGGTTCCAATCTCGACTCACCGCCGCGCCAACTCTCCCGCCGTTCCCGATCCGTGGCATCACTCCCTTCCGGTTCCTCTCGTCCTTCACGTCGGCGCGGCCGGCTTCTTGGACATTCGGTCCCCGCCGGCCCGGGTGCTTACACGATCTCGATCTGCCTGGAAGCGGTGGCGCGCTCTCCAGAAACCGGAACTTGCCCCGACCTCTACTCTAGCCATGCCGTCCGACCGGCAACAGGGACACCGCTCGGACAGCGCTCGGACACTGCTCGGACAGTGGAACCTGTATAGTGGGGTTTGTCACGCTCAAGACTGGGCCGATCGGCGTGGGGGTGTGATCAGCTGAGGGGCAGGACTCTGGATGTCGCACCCACCGGGCAGCGCGCCCTCGCGGACGCTTGGTCGCTTCAAGCACTGGTTCTGGCGCCGGCCGCGTGCGCACGGCGATACCATCCTCGACCGCCGCGTCAGTCCGCTGGAGAGCCTCTATGACCTGGTCTACGCCGTCGTCATCTCGCAGGCCGCCCATCCGCTTGAGCAGGAGGTCTCAGCACGCCGCGCCGTGGTGTTCGCCGTCGTCTTCGCCCTGACCTGGATCGCCTGGACGAACGGATCGCTCTACCTCGAGCTGCACGGTCGCGAGGACGGACGGACTCGCGGCTTCGTCTTCATTCAGATAGGTATCTTAGCTCTGGTCGCCGTGTTCGCCGGCAACGCCGGGGGCGACGGCGGTCCGGCCTTCGCGTTCGCCTACGCCGCCTTCGTGCTCGTGACGACCTGGCTCTGGTACGCGGTCCAGCGTCAAGACCGTGTCGAGCGCCCCGAATTCGCGGAGACGACCGGTCGCTTCGTACTCGGATTGGTCCTCTCCGTGGTGGTGATGCTCGTGAGCGCTGTACTGCCTTTCGCGCCGCGCCTCATCGCGTGGGCCGCGTTGGCGGGCGTGTGGATTGTGCTTATGCCCCTGCAGTTGCGGACCCGAGCAGGCCGGCCCTCAGGCCTTCCACCCACGGAGTCGCTGGTCGAGCGCTTCGGGCTGTTCACGATCATCGTCCTCGGCGAGGTCGTGTTCGGCGACGTGGCCGGCCTGTCGGCGGCGGCACACGATGTCACCACGATCGTGACGGGCCTGGTCGCGCTGGTGGTCGGTTTCGGCTTCTGGTGGATCTACTTCGACGTGGTCGGGGGCCGAATGCCGACCAGTGACGGCCGGGCGGTCGCCAATTGGATAGTGAGCCACTGCCCGATCACCCTGTCGATTGCCGCGGCCGGCGCTGGGATGGTTGGCCTGGTCGAGCACGCGCACGATACCCGCACGCCGGTCACCACGGCATGGCTGCTCACGGGGGCGATGGCGGTCGGGCTGCTTGCCGTGATGGTGTGCGCGAACACCTTGGTCGATGCCCGACGTCTGACGGCGGCCTATCGTCCCCTGACCGCAGTGCTGGCCGGCGGGGCCGTCGCGGCAGCGGTTGTAGGCTTGGCGCGTCCGACGCCGTGGCTCCTGGCCTCGCTGCTCGTAATGATCCTGACGGCGCTCTGGGCTGTCGCCGTGCATGGCTTCCTGCTCGCCGGCGCCTGGGGCGAGGAACCGTCGAGCGCCGAGTGAAGGCGGTCAGCCGGCCAGGCGTTCGCTTCCCAGGTAGCGGGCGCGACGACCCTTACGATAGATCGTCAGCAGCGCCGCGAGCTGCGTGAATGCCTTGAAATTGGCAGGCTCGCGGTCCCAGTGCGAATGGAGACGGCGGAAGGTATAACCCGAGGCATGGTCCTCGCCCGCCATGGCTGGTTGATCGCCGTGGCGGCTGGATACCGCCTCGAGCGCCCGATCAAACGCGCCCTCGCGCACCCACTCCTGGAAGCGAGCATGAAGCGTGGACCGGGGACCGAACTCAGCCGGCAGAGCCTTCCATTGCGCCCCGGTGCGGAGCAGCCAGATCAGGCCGTTGAAGAAGCGCCGATCGTCGGACGCGCTGATCCGCGGATGCCTTCCCGCGGCGGCGTCGCGAAGGATAGGGCATAGCGTGGCCCACAACGAGTCGTCTACCCGCCATAGAAGGCTGTCGGAGGGCCGCTGGTCGGTGGTAAGTAGAGTTGGGGCTAGTGCGGAAATAGTCAATATCTGATCCCTTTCACGCTGGGGTCACCAGAGGCGTGACGTGGCTTTATTACCTCTCTAGTTTACCATAACTAGTGGGTAAGGACCACTCCAAGCGCGATGACCAGCGCGAAAAGCCACCAGGGAATTGCTCTCGCCATGCCCAGTAATCCGGTGACGACAAGGGCCATAGCTTCAGTTTGCATGTCGACCTGGGCCGACCAGGTAGATGAGGTGAGTCGATCAACCGCTATCCCCGTCGTTCGAGGTCCCTGGCTCCAGGGCCCGCGGGCGGTCGCGCTGTCTGTCCCCGTGTGCGATGCATGGGAGGTGAACACATCGCGAAGCAACTGCTCCGGTTCGGCCTGGGCAATTACCTGTCTCATCGGTCCCCTCATTCGCGTCATTCGATCCTGAGCCGATGCTCGCCGGCCAAAAGCGGTAACATCCCTCTCGACGCGGGGCACACTCTGCGCATCCGGGCTTCACAATAAGCTGTGCAGGGTCTCGCTCACCTCAGCTAAACGGATGACCACGGACGACTATTTGGCCTAGTGCTTGGTCGGAACCTCCGTTCCTTGCACTCCGACATGCCCTCTCGCGTCAAAATGGGCCCGCGGCGGGAAGTCCAGCCGCGGCGCTCGGCCTCCGGTTCTTACCCGAGCCGGCTCTTGTGGAAGAAGCCAGGGTCGCGACAAGGTGCGGACTAGTCGCTTTTACTTCCCGAGATCAGACGAATACCCGATCACGGCACACGCCCCAGCCCCCAAACTGTAGAAGCCGGCAATCGCCCGGCCGGTTCACGTGAGAGGGAGAGCCGTATCGGCTCGATAGAGTTACGGCTCTCCCGCCACGGTTTCCGGGTCCGTATCTTCCTACCGCCGGCGCTGCTCCGTGATTCTCCACCCAACCACACGTGCGGCAGGCGCGGCAGATCGGCGGCGCGGTCACCCCTCATCGGCTCTCGTGTACTCGGGCGGCCGTATCCAACAATCTCTACACTCGCCGCGGTCTAGTCCTGCCCCATGCCGAACCGCGTTCCTTTGGACGATACAATCGTGCCCTATATGGGGCAGAGTGGGACGTGGGCCATCGGCCCGTTGGTTCGGAGAGGGACGCTCTCCGTCTAACAGAGGCGCCGTGCGCGGAAGGGAGTCGATCACTCATGGATAATCTGCGCCAACTGTTCGAGTATGAACTGAAGGACATGTACTTCGCGGAACATGCGCTGAACAATCTTGGAGCGGGCGCCAAGGCCGAGCGCTATGAAATCAGTGCTTATGAAAGCCTGATCGGCATGGCCGACAAGCTCGGCATGAAAAACTCGGTACCTCTGCTGCGCGACAACCTTCAGGAGGAGGAGCAGGCCCTGTCGATCGTGACCAACCTCTCCAAGACTATGGTGAAGAGTGGGAATATGGTCGGAGCGGCACGGTAGCCCAAGCAGCGCACTGCTCCCCGCCTGCCTGTCCCGGAGAGAGGAGACGAACGATGAGAAATGATGTCGGTCTGTTGACCCTCCGCCTTGTAACGGGCGGGCTGCTTGCGGGCCACGGCGCGCAAAAACTGTTCGGCGCCTTCAACGGCCCCGGCCCCGAGGGGACCGGCAAGATGATGGAGCAACTCAATTTGAGCCCCGGCAAGCAGTGGGGAATGGCGGCGGGCCTCTCCGAATGCGTTGGAGGCGCGCTCACGGCGCTCGGTCTCGGTGGGCCGCTCGGGCAAATCGGGATCCTGTCCGCCATGAGCATGGCCGGCATGACCGTCCACTGGGGCAAGCCGATTTGGGTAACCGAGGGCGGCGCGGAGTTGCCGCTGACTAATGGGGCGGTTGCCCTGGCTCTGCTTGTCATGGGCCCAGGTCGGATCTCTCTCGATCGGGCTCTCGGTATCCGCGTTCCCCCGTGGCTATCGGTGGGCGTCGGCCTGGGAGCGGCCAGTACCATCGCCGCCGGCCTAAGCCTCCGTTCACAGCCCTCCATGAAGGAAGCGGAGTCGGCGGAACAGGGGCAGGGAACGGATCAGCGAGCTACCGCCTAGCGAATGGTTCCGCGTCACCAATTCCAGCGCCCCTTAACGGCGGCGCAGGCATAGGTGACGCTGTATGATGGGCCAGGCGCGGCCCGCGCCCGTCTGATGAGTGAGCATCCTACCCCGAGTCCGCCGGCCTCGGGTTGCTACATTTGGTTGGGGAGACAGGATGAGCGTTGCCAAGGATTTATTTGTTCGCGATTCGGCAAATCCCATACTGACGCCCACTGACGCCTGGTGGGAAGTACGCGGCGTCCTGAATCCGGGGGCCGCGAAAGTTGACGACCGCATCGCGCTGGTCTATCGAGCGGTGGGCGCGGACGGATTGAGCCGGCTGGGCGTCGCCTGGAGCGCTGACGGGCGGCAGTTCGCGGAACGAGCCTTTCTGCATGAAGCACTGCCGGACGACGCCGAGGCACGCTTGGGGATCGAGGATCCACGGCTCACCTACCTTGAAAATCATCTTTGGATGATCTACACCAAGACCTCGGTCGCCCCGGTGGGCGCCCCGGAACTGTCATGGGAACCGGCGCCGTACCGGGTCCGTATGGCCCTCGCTCGGGCCGATGAACTGCGGCAAGTAAGCGAGGAACGGCCTCTCCTTGAGGGTGTACAAGCGAAGGACGGTGTGCTGTTCCCGCGCCGCATCGGAGGTCTCTTCCATGCGCTGCTCCGTATATATCCCTCCATTCAGGTGACCCACTCCCTGGACCTCAAGGTATGGTCAACGCCGCGAACGGTGCTGGAACCGGTGCCGGGCACCTGGGAGGCCGAGCGGATCGGCGCCGGTCCGCCGCCCCTCGAAACGCCGTGGGGTTGGCTGCTCATTTACCACGGGAATGAGTTCTACCACCCATCCGGCAACCAGCGGCACTATCGCACTGGTCTGGCGCTCCTAGACCTGAACGACCCGTCGAAGGTACTCTATCGCCATCCGGACCCTATATTCGCGCCACGGGCGCCTTACGAGCAAAATGGACCAGTGGGAATGGTAGTCTTCGCCACCGGACTGCTAGAACATGACGGGTGCTACTACCTGTACTATGGAGCAGCGGATGGGGTGATTGGGCTTGCCGTGGCGCCGGTTGATGCCTTGCACGATCTCCTGCGGCGCGGCGCCGCCCAGGGCGGCTAAGGCGGTGCGCCGCCCAACCTCGTACAGCCTGGCCTAAATACCTTGGCGGGTCCGTTAGGTTCCGTAGGGCCACTCCTTGTGGGTGCCCTACGCGGCCTGGGCCAGGGCACCCACAAGGAGTGGCCCTACAAGTGCGGGAAACCTCCGCCAAGTTGTAATAGTTACCAAGAGTGGCGAGCTTGGTAATGTCATCAATCTCTCATCACGGCGTCACCAAGGAATCATCTCGCGCTTATAGTCTGGCCCTATGGGTTCGCGCAACGCAGCGCCGGTGTGCGCGGCGGATTGGCCGGAGGGCAGACCATGACGACAGCATCCGATTCCATACCGACGGTGGCCGGGAGCAGCCGGCTCGATGCGGAACGCAGCAACACATTCACCATCCCCTGGCATCGCTTCATCCTGGGGGCAATTCTCCTGCTGTCGGGATTCCTCAATTTCTGGAACCTCAGCCGGCTCGGCTTCGGAAATAGCTATTACGCGGCCGCCGTGCGCAGCATGATGGACAGTTGGCATAGCTTCTTCTTCAATTCGTTCGATCCCGGCGGCTTCGTAACGATCGACAAACCGCCCCTGGGTTTCTGGTTCCAGGTGGCGAGCGCCAAGCTATTCGGGTATAGCGGTTTTAGCCTCATTGTGCCTGCCGCTTTGGCCGGCGTCGCCTCCGTATGGCTGCTGTACTACCTGGTGGCGCGCCTCTTCGGCCGGCCGGCCGGTATGTTCGCGGCGCTCGCCATGGCCATCACTCCGGTTGCCGTGGCCACTAATCGCAGCAACATCATCGACAGCATCCTCGTTTTCTTCATGTTGGCGGCGGCAGGGGCCGCGGGACTGGCGGCAGAGCGGGGAAGTCTCCGCCTACTGCTGCTTTCGGCTGTACTGGCCGGCCTCGCCTTCAACGTGAAAATGCTGGAAGCCTATCTGGTGGTTCCTGCCCTTGGCGCGGCGTACCTTCTAGGTTCCCGGCGCCTCTGGCGCCTACGTATCATGCATCTTTCGCTGGCCGCCCTGGTGCTGGTGGCGGTATCGCTCTCGTGGGCTCTGGCGGTCGATCTCATCCCTCCCAGCGATCGTCCCTTCGTGGACTCCACGACCACCAACTCGGAGCTGGACCTGGCGACAGGCTACAACGGCCTGGAGCGGTTGACCGGACAGAACCGTTTTGGTGGCCGCGCAGGGCTACCGCGCGGCGCATTTGATTTCGACCGCTTTCGCCGTGATAACTCACTCGGAGCCGGTTCCATGTTGAAGCCCGGGATACCTGGCGTCGCCGGTTCGGGGCAGGTGTTGTCCAGCGGCGGCGACGCGCCCAACGGATCGGGCACCGGCTCAGCGCCGAACCAAACAGGTCCGGTGCCCGCGCCTGGACAGGGCGAGGGCGGTAAGGCACCGAGTCCCTTCGTCGCGGGGAGGGGCGGCGGGCGGTCAGCGGGCGATGGATTCGGTAACTTCTCGACTGATGCCCCGTTTGGGCGGGGTGGAGGTCGTCCACCGGTCGGCGGCGGGGCAGGCATGTTTGACAACGGTACAGCCGGCCCGCTACGCCTGTTCGGCCAGAGCCTCGGCCCTCAGGCAGGCTGGTTGCTGCCCTTCGCTTTGATCGGCCTTGTGGCCGCGCTCACGGCGCGGCGGATTAGCTGGAGACTTGAACGCCGACTGCAGGCACTGGTGCTCTGGGGAGTCTGGCTCATCACGGCGGGAGCGTTCTTTAGTGTAGCAGGATTCTTCCACAGCTATTACCTGGTTACCCTGGCCCCTCCAGCTGCCGCGCTTACCGGCATTGGCGCCACGGCCTTATGGCGCGATTATCGCCGTCCCGGTTGGCGTTGCCTTCTGCTTCCGGCGGCATTGGTCGTTACCGCCTTCACGCAACGATCCCTACTCGGCCCGTATGCGTATTGGAACGGTTGGCTCAGCCCGACCATTCTTGGCGTTACCATAGCCGTGGCCGCCGTGCTGTTGATCGCTCGCCTCCGCGTGGGCCGCACCTTGCGCCTTCGCCGCGTGTTACGCTTCTGGACGCCGCTTGCCGCGGTAGTCGGCGTACTCACGCTGTTCCTGGCCCCCACCGCCTGGTCCCTCGAGACGATGGCGAATGGAGGAGGCGGTATGACCCCCACGGCGGGGCCAAGCGGTGTTTCATTTGGCGGTTTCGGGAGGAGCGGCGGGGGCGCTTTCACCGGCGGCACTACCGGTGACGCCGGCTTGATTGCCTACCTGGAGAAGAAGCAAGGCGCGACCAAATACTTGCTTGCCGTGCAAAACTCCAATGTCGCCGCTCCCTACATTATCGAGACGGGGAAGCCCGTCATGTCTCTCGGCGGCTTCAGTGGCAACGACCCGATCGTAACCTTGCCCCAATTGCAGGAATTGGTCAGTAACAATACGGTGCGCTTTTTCCTGGGGGTGGGCGGCTTCGGTAGGGACAGCGGGATCGGCGGCTGGGTCGAGAGTGCCTGCAAGGTAGTCATGGCAAGCGACTATCAATCAGGCGATAGGTCGGTATCCTCGTACCCCGCCAAGGCTTTAGGTCCCGGGGCAACGTGGGCGCCGAACACGGACGTCAACGCTCGTAACGGCTCTGCCGGTACTCGAGGCGGCGCGGTTGCGACCGGCCGCGGCTTTGGCGCCGGACGCGGTGGTTTCGGGGGCTTTGGCAGCATCGGCTTCTTCGCCGGCGCCGGGCAACTTTACGATTGCGCGGGTGCGACAAGGCAATGACGGAGGAGACCGCTTTGTCCGACTCGCTCATCCGTAAGAGTGAGGAGAGCCAATGCCCAACCTCGCATACTGAGGAGCATCCGGAAGGCGACTGAGCCGACTGGGCGAGGGCGAGAGTAAAATGATGAAAAGGAAGCTGCGCAGGAGACCTTGGATGCAGGCCGGTCAGGCGACATGGGAACAAGAGCCCGCGAACGCGGCCCAGGCGGCCAGGCTTCGCTACGCGGACGATAGGCGGCCTGGTATAAGACGCATCGTCGTGGATGGTACTTTTGCCTACCTTCAGCCGGATGGAACGCCGCTTACCGACCCCGCTCACCTAGATCGGATCGATGCCCTGGGCATTCCCCCCGCCTGGACCGACGTCTGGATCGCCCCACGGGACCATTACCATATTCAGGCCACGGGACGCGATGCCAAGGGAAGGAAGCAATACAAATATCACGTACGGTGGCGCCAGGTGCGCGACGAGGCAAAATTCAACAAGATGATCGATTTCGGCGAGGCACTGCCGGGGATCCGGGAGAGCGCGCGTCGTGATCTGGCCCAATTAGGGCTGCCGCGCACCAAAGTACTGGCGGCGGTAACCGCCCTACTGGACATGACCCATCTTCGCATCGGCAACGAGGAGTACGCGCGAGAGAACCAGACCTATGGGTTGACCACCCTGCGCAATGAGCATGTGGCCGTGAACGGTGCTTCGATCCGCGTCGAGTTCATCGGTAAGGCCCATAAGCCGCACACGGTCGAACTCACCGACCGCAGGCTGGCCAGAGTAATTCGGGGCTGCCGCGAGCTGCCGGGCCAGGAGTTGTTCACGTATCTAGAGAACGGTGAACCCCGTCCGGTTACTTCAGACGATGTTAATGACTACCTTCGTGACATAAGCGGCCGTGATTTCACGGCGAAAGATTTCCGCACCTGGGCGGGAAGTCTGGTGGCCGCCTGCGCCCTCTGGGAAGCGGGTGCGGCTGAGTGCCCGACCGCGGCCAAGCGGCAGGTCGTGGCCGCGATCAGAGCCGCCGCCGCGCACCTGGGAAATACGCCGGCCGTGTGTAGAAAGAGCTACGTCCATCCAGCCGTGATCGGGGCGTACCTCGATGGAACCCTCTTTCAGAGCGGCGAAAGTGGCGAGAGCGGCGAGCCCGGCCGCGGGCTCGATGCTCTGGAAGAACGAGAGGAGCGACTGCTTCGCTTCCTGCGCCAGGCGGCGGGAATCAACGCGAATGAACTGGGCGCCGCTTGATCTCCCTTTCTTAGGGTTCTTTCTGAAAGTTGACCGCGGCGGCGTTGATCGTGATCAATTTTGGACCGATGGCCTTGACCGCGGAGGGCTCCACCCGAAAGCGGGGGGCCTGATGGAACAGGCCGCCTCCTTCGGGCGCCGCTACGATATAGGCAAGCACGTTTCCGGTATCGGGGTCGATGTCGGCGTCCACAACCGTACCGGCCAGTTCTCCGTTGTCCCCTACCACCTGCGTGTTTCTCAAGGCATCGAACGCCATAAGAGAGTCGCCGCCGGCACGGGCCGTCGCGGCATTGCTGCCCTCAACCATGATGGCATCACGACCAACGCTCCGCACGGCGCTCCACGGCACCATCTGGCCCTCGCGAAACATCCCGCCGCGAAGCAGCAATGCGTTCACGCGATGGGCAGTCACATCAAATTGGAGGTCATCCACCGCGCCGAGATTTTCCGCCTGCTGTACGCTGACTACCGCCAGATTCTTGAATTCCCCGTCGAACATCGCCGTGCCTTTCCTTGTAGAGGCGCGCTGCACCATTATCCGTATCTAGAATGCGCGCGGCGGGTGCGGTGTGTACCACCTGGAAGGATGGTGGCGGTGAGAAAACCGGGCTAATCCGCGTATGCACCGGGATACTATACAGACCACGGTCTGATTATAGTTCATTATACAGGGTGATCATGGAAGGATGTGATCGATGCGCAAGGGGTTCGCTCTCAATTGGGTAGTGGCCAATGACGGAGGGATGACCCTCTTCGGCCCGCGCGATCTTGAGGAAGCACAGGCAGCCGGGGCGAAGGTGGCGCGTTTCGAGTTGCGTCTTGGCGCCGTGCCTGATTGGAATAACGCGCTAATTGGGCGTTTCCGGGGAGTGGCGCGACATCTTCGCGGTGCCGGAATTGACCCAATCGGTCTAATCTACGGAGATGCGGTGTCCCACTCCTCGCAGAAAGAATGGAATGCCGGCAACAGCGAAACCGGCGCGGGCTCGGGCGATAACCCGTTTATCGCCCGGTTCACCGCCGTCGCTGGGAAACTGGCCGCCGCTATCCCCGAAATTCAGCTATGGGAAATCTGGAACGAGCCCAACGCATGGCGGCAGCATAACGGCAAGGAGTTTAGCGGCGGCAGCTTTATCTATCCTTCAAATTACGCCGTGCTGCTCACACAGGCCGCGTCCGCGATCCGCGGTGCTCAGGCGGGAACTACGATAATCACGGGCGGCTTGCTCTCCCACAACAATCACGGCGTACTCAACCCGGAGAATTGCGGTGCGGAGTATCTGCAGGCAGTCTATGCGGCGCTGCGCCGCTCCGGAGGAACGATGCCGTTCGACGCCATTGGACAGCATCTCTACATGGATCAGCCCGGCCGGGCCGACGGTGGTCATCTGTCGCAATACATTAACCATATACAGGAGGTCGTGCAGCGCAACGAGGACGGTAACGGCAGGCCGATGTACATCACCGAGGCGGCGTGGACTACCGACGCCGTAACGCCGGACATCCAGGCCGCCAACTTGAAGACGCTGTTCGAGGTATGCAGTCGCGACCAGCGGATCCAGGCGGTGTGCTGGTTTCAGATACGAGATAACCCTCCGGGCCACCAATCATTTGGCGTGGTGGCCCCCAATTGGTCTCGCAAGCCTGCCTTCGCGGCATTTCAGGCCGTGCAATAGCGAATTCCAGAGTAGAAAAGCCCGGCGAGCCGGCGGACCGCGCTTAGGCCGGCTCGCCAAGGTGGTGCTTGAACCAGGCCACGATTCGCCCCAGGGCATCCACGCGATGCTCGGGGTAGCCTGAATTGAGAAACTGATGGGAGCCGTCGGGGTACCGTGCGAACTCCACCTCGCAGCCTGCCTTCTTGAGCGCCACGAAC
The DNA here is from genome assembly GCA_025924845.1 of Chloroflexota bacterium. The sequence goes on from JAICHN010000013.1 coordinate 13,523, forward strand.
ATCTGCTCCCCCTGGCCGATGGGGCAGCGATGGTCAGCTTCGCCATGAATGATCAGGGTGGGGGTACGGGCGTTTTGGGCGAAGGTCGATGGTGAATGCGCGGCATACCATTCGGGGCTCTGATGCGGTTCGCTGCCCCATTGCAGGTCGCCGAAGATGTGGCCGATGTCGCTCGTGCCATACATTGATTCCAGATCGAAACACGGGGCGCCGCACACCGCCGCCTTAAAGCGATCGGTCTGCCCTATAGTCCAGGCGGTCATGTAACCGCCGTAGCTGTAGCCCCAGATGCCGAGGCGCTGGGCGTCCACATAGGGGCGCCGGCAGACCTCGTCGACTACCGCCTGGAGATCCAGGTAGTCCTGGCCGCCCCAGTCGCTCATCACTCGTTCAGCGAAGTCCCGGCCATAAGAGGTCGAGCCGCGAGGATTAGAGTACACCACCAGCACCTCGTGGGTGGCAAGGCTCTGCTGCACCGCATTGAACCCGTAGCCGTAGAAGCCGTGCGGGCCGCCATGCACGTCGAGCACCAAGGGATAGCGCTTCCCCGGATCGAAGTTGGGCGGGAGGAGCAGCCAGGCATCTATGCTCAGATCACCGCGTGAGACACGGAAGTGTTCCAGGCCCGCCGGCGGCGCCTCCTCCAGTACGGAGGCATTGAAGGTTGTAATCACCCGACTCTCGCCCGTATCGATGTCGTAGCCGACGATCTCACCCGTTGCCGCAGGGGAGGCAAATGCCTGCACAACCCGGCGTGCCGAAGCACTTGCGCTCAAGCCCGCGTGTAAAGACTGCCAACCGTGGATTGCGGCCACTTCGCCGCTTTGGGTATCTATGGTAGCCAACAAGCTGGCGCCTCCCTCCATCGCGTGGAAGAGCACCTGTCGATCGTCGAGCCAGACCGGCTGAGCGGGTGGGCGGAGCGTGGGAAAGCCGGCGTCCGGAAGCCAGGGCAGCGCCTCGGTAAGCCGACGTAACTCAGCGGTTGGCAGATCGTAGATGAAGAACTCCGGCTGCGGCGTATGTGATGTGTCGCCCGTGATGATCAGCCTATCGCCGGTTGGTGACCAGGCCCAGGTGCCGACCACGCCGTCCTCGGTCCCGATCAGTTGCGTCTCGCCCGAGACTGTGTTGATCAGCGCCAACTGCGAATGCAATCCGTTGCGATAGCCGACCCTTACGGCAAGGAACTCTCCGTCGGGCGACCACAGTGGATTGCTGAAATCCTGCAAAAGGGCGCTGACCTGCCGCCGCTCGCTCGTGGCCACGTTAACTACGAACACCTGGGTACGGGCATCCCCCAAATATCCTCGATTATCCTGCTTATAGTCGAAGCGGCGGGTCACGCGCACCGGCGGGGTGGCGTCGGCCGGGGTGTCCTGGTCATCCGGCCGCTCGGGATCGATCAGCACCGTGTAGGCCAGTTGCGCTCCGTCGGGCGCCCAGGCAAGATCGCCAATCGCCTGGCCATGCCTGGTAATCTCCCGCGCTTCCCCGACCGCGTCCATGGGGAGAAGGAAGATGCCGCTCTTCCCCGCGCGATCCGACACGAAGGCGATGTGGGATCCATCAGGCGACCAGGCCGCGCCGCCATTATGTTCGCCGCTCCAGGTAAGGCGTCGATTATCGTTGCCGTCCCAGGCGCACACCCACAGGTGGGCCATACCTTTCCTGCTCTTGCGATCGATCTCGGCCAGAGAGTAGACAATTCGTTTTCCGTCGGGCGAGACCCGCGGGCCGACGGCCGCGCGCAAGTCATAGATCAAGGTCTCTGCTGATAACGGGCGGCTCATGCTCGTTCCTTACCTCTCTACAGGGCGTAAGAGTGCTTTGGACAGCATGATACCCATTTAGGTGTAGCCATGAAAAAGCTACGGCGTGCCCTTCGGTGAACGCCATGCATGATGCGAGAGGTGGCGATGCCGCTAGTAGAGCGCGGCCCAATTATCTTGGCGGTTCCGTCGGGTTCCGTTGGGGGCACCCCTTGTCGGTGCCCTCGTTCAGGCCGCCAAGGGCACCCACAAGGGGTGCCCCTACAGACTTCCGGATTGTCGTAACATGCCGCCGTCGATGAAGTAGGTTGAGCCTGTCACATAAGCCGCCTCGTCGGAGGCGAGATAAACCGCTAACCCGGCCACATCCTCCGGTGTCCCCATGCGGCCGAGCGGAATCTCGCCGAGCAGCGTGCGCATGGCTTGAGGGTCGGCCTTCAGGGGCGCGTCCATGGGGGTATCGATAGCGCCGGGTCCAATGTTGTTTACGGTTATCCCGTGTGGAGCAAGCTCCACCGCGATCGTGCGCGCCAACATACGCAGTCCACCCTTGGCGGCGCAGTACGGGGCATTGGTAGGCATCGGCATATCTTCGTGAACCGAGGAAATGTTGATAATTCGTCCGCCGTTGCCCTGCTTCACCATTTGACGGGCAGCCGCCTGGGCGCAAAGCCAGGGACCGGTCAGATCCACGGCGATCACTTTATTCCAAAGATCCAGGGACGTATCGAGAAAGGGATGCTTCTCCTCAATGCCGGCGTTATTGACGAAAATATCCAGCCTGCCCCACTTGCCGACCGTGAAGGCGACCAGCCGGTTCACCGCGCTTTCATCCGACACATCAGCTTCGACCGTGACACCCTGACCTCCTGCCTTTTCCACGGCGGCAAGCGTGTCATTGGCCCGATCCGGCTTCCCGACGTAGTCGATGGCGACCCGGGCGCCTTCCCGCGCGAACCGCTCCGCGATGCCTTTGCCAATGCCCGTGCCGGAGCCGGTGATGATTGCAACCTTTCCCTCTAAACGCATCAAATGCTGCCTTTCTCGACTAGCCGGCAAGGCGCGGCAGATAGTCTCACGAAGGGGACGAGGGACCTTGCTACCGAGTCAGCAAGGTCCCTCGTCCCCTTAGCGCTCAACGTGCCCCTACCCCTAGCGGACGCTGTTGTAAACGAACACGATGGCGATGGCAAGGGCCGCGATAATCAGTACTATCGCGATCGCCCAGGTCAAATTGTTGGTGGCCGCCGTTCGGCTACCTTCCCCGGATGGATACTCAACATTGTTATTGACGTTACCCGGATTCACGGTACTCTCCTTCCGCAAAAGCAACCGGTCGGCACGGGCTAACTGGTGAACCCGCGCCGCCGGCGCAGGGCGAGCGCATGCCGGCAGCAGTGGAGCGTTGACAGTGCGCTCTCACCATTCACTATGCGACACCGCGGCTACCACTGCTTCACTCCAATAGCGGACGGGGCCGTGAAAAGCGGGCTAGTCCCTATGCGTCCTAGTCCCGTTTTACGGGCATGCACCGCCTAACGGGCGATGGCCGGAACATGGCGGCAGGCGATACTTGGAAAGGACCGTGATGTGAGAGCGCGGCTCGGAGCGTGGCGAAACCATGGAGAGGGAGAGCGAATATGCTCGCGACGGTGTGGCTGAGTCCAGGCAGCATCATCGCCTGGATCGCGGTTGGTTTAATTGCCGGTTGGCTTGCCGGTCTTGTAATGGGATCGCGGATCGGGCTCATCGGAAACCTGGTGCTTGGTCTGGCCGGTGCGTTTATCGGGGACCTGGTCGTGGGCGAGTTTACTACCGCCACCTATGGATTAGGCGGGAGCATCGTGATCGCTTTCATCGGCGCCGTGATTTTGATCGCGATCGGCAGGCTGGCAACACGTGCCATCGGTCGCGGCTCGGCATAAAGGTTCAGGGGACCTGCTGTTCCACACGGAAACCCCGGCGCATCGGCGCGCCGGGGTTTCCGCGTGGAAAAAAGCGATGGGAGCCGACTATCGCTCGGGCCGTCTAGTCGAGAGGACAACCGGGCCCGAGGGATTGTCGAGCGTGAGCAAATAAGGGTCGAGGTATTGGTTTACCCACTCGTGGAGTCGAGGGGTGGCGGCCGTTCGCGCGTCTTCGGATTCCCACCAGAGGATCGCCACACCGGAGCCCAAGCCGGTGCGCGTTATCTCAAAATCCAGGAAGCCGGGCTGGAGGCGCAACAGGGGAATAAACCGGTCGCGCTGGAGAGTCAGGAAGGATTCCCACTCCTGCTCTCGCACCGTAAAGATGTTTATCGAAGCGCGGGCCATGATCTTCCCTTTAGTTTCAACTAGAGGCTACTCAGGGTTTGGCGGCCAACCGAGCCACGCGGTATGGACGCTTCCCGTCGATTCGCGTTGGCGGCGCGGGGCAGATTCGGGATAGCCCAGGTAGACGAAGGCAACCAGATGGGCATCGGGCGGCAGGCCGAGAAAAGCCTTCACCGACGGATCGAGCGCCGCATCGCCGGTTCGCCACATCGCCCCCAGCCCCAGGGCCTCCGCCGCAAGCAGCATATTCTGCACGGCCGCCGCCACGGCGGCGATTTCCTCCGCCTCTTTTACCTTCGGAGCGGTCGAAGTAAGGGCGGCCACGGCTACCAGAATGGGGGCACGGAGCGGCTTACGGCGTTCTTTCGCTAGTTGGGCCCGGGCGAGGTCGCTCTCGCGTTCGGCCAGCCGAGCACGGAGCGATGTTGCCATCACCTCACCGAGCGCATCCCGTGCCTCGCCCTCGACCACTACGAAACGCCACGGCTTGGTCAAGTGATGATTGGGCGCCCAGGTAGCGGCATCGATCACCTGCTCGATCAACGCCTTCGGCACCGGGTCGGGTTTCAACTTCGCCGCGCTGTGCCGATCGCGCAGGGCGGCGATCACTACTTTGCCGTTATCGGTCACGTTCAATCCGCACAACGATTTCTCCGAGCCGGCGCACGCCTTATTCCTTCGAGGAGGAGCGCGGCCGTGAGGGTGGGTAGGAGTAGGGCGTGCCACAGATAAGAGGCGGGCCAGGCTGCCTCGGTGGAGAAGTTCGGTCCGGGAGGCTGACCGGGCAGGCCCATGGTTTCCAGGAGCAACAGCGCGACGCCTACCGCGAAAAACAGAGCGCTGCCGATCAGGGCACGGCGAGACAGCCGCGGCGTTGTCCGGGCGGCCCCAATCAGTTGGTCCATGCGGGCATCCAGAGCGCCGCTCATTCCTACGGCGAGCGGAGCGCCGGCCGCGCGGTCACCGTTCGTGCTCAACATCACGATGAGGGCCTGACCCAGGGCGCGCCGTTGGCCGGCTTCAATGACGGCACGATCGGCCGCCAGTTCCTGCGCCTGAGGCAGGGCCGCCGCCAGTTCCCGCAGCACGGGTACGAACGGCAAGGAGGCGGCCAGCGCTCGCGCGACCAGTAATTGCAGCGGATGGCGACGGCGGAGATGTGCCAACTCATGGCGTAGCACCGCAACCAATTCGGCGGGAGACAGCAAGGCGATGGCGCCGCTGGAGAGCACAATGCGCGGGCAAAGGTAGCCGCGGCATAGGGCCAGCGGGGCGGCGTAATCGACCAAGTCTACCCTCTCCGAAAGTCCTAACTCACGGCAGGCGTCGGGCAGTTGTCCTACGGGAGGCCGATCGCCGGCCGTGCCGAGACGGGCCAGGGTTCGGTGAGTGGCACGCCACTGGCCTATGATGTTGTGCAGGCCATGAAACAGCGACCACGGTACGAGCGCGAGCAGGAGCGGCCCGATCCACAGGCGCCCTTCCCGTACCAGCGCCATGCAGCCGCCGTTCTCCGCGCAACGTTCCATGGCATGATGGATGGAACGAGGCAGCACCGACAGGGCGAGGGCCGTGATCAGGGCAATACCGAGCAGGGCTATAAGCATCAGAGAGGCAAAAGGTCTACGCGCCAAGGTCGGACCGTTCTCGCTCATCCAAGAGCCGGCGCAACCTTTCGAGCCTGACGGGATCGGCTTGCTCCAGCGCGTCCACGAACTGCGACAGGGCAACCTCACCGAAGTCGGCCACCAGGTCATTGACGATGCTTCCGGAAATGCCGGCCCGAAACTCCTCACGGGTGCATGCCGGCCGATAGATGTAACCCTTGCCGACCAGTTCACGGACCAGCACGCCTTCGTCGGCCAGGCGGGTCATCACGGTCATCACGGTAGTGTAGGCGATTGCCCGGTCATGGCCGAGTAAATCCAGCGTATCGCGTACCGTGACACGGCCTCGTGCCCAGGCGACATCCATGATGCGAGCCTGCAATTCACCCAGATAACGCTGTTCGCCGTGAACCTCGGCGTCTCTCCGGTCACGTCGCCCACGTCGCACCATCGGTCATTCCTCTCGTCGGGGCCGCGTACCCCGCGCGCTCCTCTCATCCTATCTAAAGGAAGTAGAAGGGGCAAGCGCTTGACCTGCTTTGGCTGCCCGCCCACCGGGTATGATCACTACCTGGGGCGACGTGTTGGCGGAAACACGCGATCCGATTATACTACGCGCATGTAGTAGGTATATGGCGGCACGCGGGAAGGGCAGTCGATGAGCAAGGACACGTTTACGCCCAGGAGCGGAACCGATCAGACTTCAAATAGGGTGCCTGGGCAGACCGGGCCCGTGCGGAGCGCCCGGCGCGATGCCGCGCGTCCGGCCGGTGCGGCCGTGGGCAGCTCGCGAGCCGAAGTGCGGTCCAACCGCCCTCGAACGGCGCAGCGATCGCGTCGGGCCCGGCAGATCACGGCGACCCGTGCCCGGCGGCGGACCATGCTGTTGTTCGTGGGTATACCGCTGGTGTTGGTCGCGGTGATCATCGGCGTGCTCCTCGCCTCCAATAGTCCGAGCGGGGTCGGTCTGGTGAATGCGAATGACCTCAATCCAGCCTCTTCGCCATTGAACGTGGGCACCAAGGCGCCAAACTTTACCCTGAAGACCATAGACGGGAAGAGCTACAGTCTTTCATCGTTTAAGGGAAAACCGGTGCTGCTGGAGTTCTTCGCGGTGTGGTGTCCACACTGCCAGGCCGAGGCCAAGGTGCTCAATCAACTTGACGCGGCCTTCCGCCCCAAGGGCCTCCAGACGCTCGCCGTCCTGGCCAGCCCTTACGGTAAGAACTACGACAAGAGTGGAGGAACCGACCTCAGCATCGTCACGAAGAGTGACATCACTTGGTTTACCTCCAACTTCCAGGTAACGCACCCCACCTTGATCGATCCTACGTTCGCCACCGTAAACAAGTATGGGGCGAGCAGTTATCCCACGCTTTACATTCTGGACAAGAACGGCATCGTTCGCTATGCCGATACGGGTGAGCAACCGTATGCGAGTATGGCCTCGGTGATTACGGCGGCACTGAAGTAGCGCCCTTGATCGGAACTCTCAGGCACGGTACCGTAAAGTAGTACCCTTTACTGAAGGCTCGTTCGGCTCAATGATCTGGAAGGAGAGCCGTCCTTCCAGATCATTGCCGTTTTAGGGCTCGAACGCAGAGCACTAGGCCGTTTTAGCGTTGGGTCTAGCCCATTCGGCCGATCCTGCGTCGGTTGCGCTGCATCGATACTGTCAGCAGAAGCTTCGGTCGACGCCGTGCTTCATTAGTCCTGTGCGCCGCGCCTTGCGATCGTCGGTCGCAAGATGAAGAACGCTATAATCGCTGCCGTTTCGCGTCACGCGAGCCGGTTGATTGGCCGCTTTTCCGCTCGAGGAAGCGGCTATGCGTGGCTTGCGAGGGCCTTGAGGAGCACGCTACAAATGCGAGGAGCATCCACCATGAGACCTGAATCCACTGTCGCATACGTCGGGTCGTATCCCCCGCGGGCCTGCGGCATCGCCACCTTCACCCGAAACTTGAGCGACGCCGTGGCCGCGAGCGGCCGCAACCTGGGTACGCGCATCGCGGCGATCAATGATGAAGGATCGACGTACGACTACCCGCCCCAAGTGCGCTGGAGCATCGATCAATGCGACCCTGCCAGTTGGCGTAAGGCCGCTCGTGAGATCAACGCCTCGCGCGTATCGCTGGTGTCGATCCAACATGAATTCGGCATTTGCGGGCGCTTCGAGAAGGATGGGCGCTTTATCGACCATATGAAAGGCTTCCTGGAGTGTATCGAGAAACCGGTCGTGGCTACGCTGCATACGGTCCTCCCTCATCCTCGAGATGACCTTCGTGAAGCAATTCGCGTGCTGCACGATCGTTCGTCGGCCGTGGTGACGATGGTCAATATGGCCCGTCTCATTCTCGAACAGGAGTATGGTCTCGACCGCAACAAGCTGTTCACTATACCGCATGGCGTGCCGAGCGTGCGTTGGGTACCGCCCGAGCGCGTGAAACACGCCATGCAGTTCGAGAATCGCACCGTGCTCAGCACATTTGGCTTGCTGAGCAGCGGCAAGGGTATTCAATATGTGATCCGCGGTCTACCTGAAGTCGTGAAGCATCATCCTGATGTCCTCTATCTGGTGATCGGCCAGACGCATCCCGAGGTCCGCCGGCGCGAGGGTGAGAAGTATCGGAACTCGCTGATCGAGTTGGTGAAGCGCTTGCACCTGGAGAACCACGTCCGGTTCGTCAATCAGTACCTCAGCCAGCAACAGCTGATCCGCTATTTGCAGGCTACTGATCTCTATGTCACGCCCTACGTGGATCGTTATCAGATCACCAGCGGTACGCTCGCCTACGCCCTGGGTTGCGGCAAACCGGTCATCTCTACCCCATACCTCTATGCGTCCGAGGCATTGGCCGAGGGACGCGGTTTGCTGGCCGAGTTCCAGAACCCTCGCTCGTTCGCGCGCTGCATCCGGCTGTTGCTCGAAAATCCAGGCATGCGCGAGCTCTGTGAGAAAAGCGCGTTTGAATACGGCAAGGCAATGAGTTGGGCCAACGTGGGGGGCCGATATGCCGACCTCTATCGTGAGGCGGCCGGCTTGAGCAGTGTCGAGGCAGCGCCTTCGAATGTCAGGGATATTACACCGACGAAGGACGGACTGGCGGTGAAGGTTCCGGTCCTGGCCGAGGAGAGCGCCTCACCCGCGGATCATGACGCGGCGGAGGTAAAGCTGCGCTGGGCGGCCAACCTGTGAAGTATATGGGGCCCGGAGCGGCGGAACCGCGTATAGCGGCATTCGCGCCGGCGGATCTCGGATCCTTACCGCGGTTTGGCCAGCCCAGTGAAGGCCGTGAACCAACTCGGGATTCGAGTCGGCAGGAAGCCGACCTCAAGTTCCCGCCGCTTCGTCTCGACCACTTGCGGCGTCTCACCGATCACGTGGGCGTAATCCAGCACGCCTTGTATGCTGTTCCCGACCGTAGGCACGGCTATTCAGTGGACGACCAGGCTAGAGCGTTGATCGCCGGCTTGAGTTACGCTCATTGCAGCGGTCAATCGCGGGCACCCGCCTCCGCGTACACGTATCTAGCCTACCTTCGCCATGCCGCGAACCCGGATGGATCCTTTCACAACTTTCTTGCCTACGATGGCCGTTGGCTCGACGAGCGGGGTTCGGAAGACGCGCAAGGCAGAACGCTCTGGGCCCTGGGCTACGCGATCCGTTACGGCCTGGACGACGGCCTTATCGATGCGGCCCATACGCTCTTCGACGGCGCCATTCAACATACCTACACCCTGCGCGCGCCTCGTGCCTGGTCGTTCGCCCTCGTCGGGCTCTACCATCGTCTTCACGCTGCCAAAGATCCTTTGCTTGTCACCCTGGTCCACGATCTGGCGCAGTGTTTGCTCTTGTACCTTGAAGCAGCCGCTACGCCTGACTGGCGCTGGTTCGAGTCGCGGCTGACTTACGACAACGCGAAGTTGCCTACCGCCCTCCTTCTCGCCCATGAACTTACCGGCGAGTCTCGCTACCGTGACGGGGGGCTGCGCGCCCTGGAGTGGTTGTGCTCGGTCGTGTTCGACGAAAACGACGTGCTAAGGCTGGTCGGGCAAAACGGCTGGTATGCACGGGGCGCCACGAAAGCGGCGTTCGACGAACAATGTGTCGATGCCTATGGCATGGTGGAAGCGACCGTACTGGCCTATAGAATTACGGGTGACGCACTCTGGCGTGAACGCGCCGTGGCCGCGTTCGCCTGGTTCCACGGCCGGAACGTCCACCGCCTCTCCTTGATTGACTCGGTCACCTGGGGCTGCGCCGACGGGATCAGGCCATCCGGCCTGAATCGCAACCTGGGCGCCGAGTCGATTGTCTGCGACATCCTGGCCTAACTTGAGCTGGTACCGGCCGGGTTGGGGTCTCTTGACGGCGTACCTACAGTAGGGGTTGAATTCCTTGCCGGCTGACGGCGCGCCGACGCGCCGTCAGCCGGCAAGGAGTGGACTGCCGGCGCGAGCGGCGTCTTGAAGCACGGATGAACAGTGCGAGCTGTTCAGCAGCGCTTGAGGATTTGTCCGCGACCGGAAGCGACTGGGCTCACCCTCACTTTTGCGGCCGGCAACACTGGAGCAAGGGTCTCCGCGCCGGCAAGGCGGCGCTGCCGCACTACTGTCGTCGTGCGCATTGACTCTAGGACCGTTCATTCTGTATAGTGAGGCTGCATGGGTCTGTTCAAGATGCGCCACTTGATCAGCAATGAGAGGATATGTGCCGCCGGGTTACACGAAGGAATGCGGGGAACCGAGTGTCCGCTTTTAAAAGTTAAGGCGAAACATGCTGGGCGAGGTCGCGCAAAGAATACCGGGCGAGGTTGCATACAAGATGCCTCCCTATAGCGTGGTGGTGGCGGAAGACAACCAGGTCCTGTGTGACCTCCTGGTTGAGCAGTTGCAGGAGCGCGGTCATACCATTGCCGGCGTCGCCTCGACTGGAGTCGACGTGGTGAACTTGGTTAAGCAAATGCGGCCGGACGTTGCCGTGATCGACCGCGGACTTCCCCTCCAGGACGGGCTCGCTGCCAGCCGCGAAATCGCCGCCCATTCGCCCACTCCCGTAGTCGTGCTAAGCGGCTATCTGTCTCGAGCTGACCCGGAGGAAGAAGCCGAAGAGGCAGGCGCCCAGGTTTTTCTCGCCAAGCCATACACGGTTGAGGAACTTGAAGACGCCTTGCAGTATGCGGTCAGCCGCTTCGCGGCTCAGACCAATCGGTCAAGCGCCCCTTTGAACTGAGGGCGGCGGTAGGACTTCGCGGATATTTGGCGCCATGCGCCCCTCCTAAAGAACCCGCTCGTGCAGCTTAAGCGCGCCAGTGGTATATCTGTATGCTGAACCCGATATAGAGGGTGAAGCCCCAGAGGGGGAAGGCGGAAGGTATCCCATGTTGATTGAGAGTTCTTCCGGCGCGCCAGCGGACTCGGGGCGTCGGGAGCGGCTGCTGGCGGGCGTACTGGAACTGCTCGAGTGCCCCGCCCTGCCGGGTCTGCTTTGTGCCATAGCCGCTTCGGCCCGTCAATGCGCGCGGAGTTCAGCGGCGGCCCTGTTCGTGCAGGACGGTACGCTTTATCGTTGCGTCACTGTCGCCGATGACGATGGAACCCGTGCCGTGGACGGCACCATGCCTGTGTTGGAGCAATGGTTGCCGTTGCGGAGACTACAGTCCGACCTATCTTCCATCTTGGTCGCCGATACCCGAACCGAACCTGCGTGGTCTGAACTGCCGCCGTGCAGTCCGGGCGTCGAGCAGGCACGCACCTGGCTCGGTCTGGCCCTTCCGGCCGATGAGCGCCTGCTAGGCTTTATCGGGCTTTCCTACGACGAGCCGACCGCCCTATTAGATGAAGAGCGGGCGCTCCTTGAGGAGTTTGCCCGCGCGGCTTCGACGTTGTTGCGCCAAGCAACCCTTCTGACCGAAAGCGCGGCCATACTACGACGATCTGCCGCCAGGTTGGAAATCGGGGCGCGGCTTGAGGAACTCACCGATCCCAATGAAGTGGCGGACGCCGCCGTGGAAGCGGTGCGCGCCAGCCTTGGCGCCTCCTTTGTCGGCCTCTACAACCGCGGCGCCGGCGGGCTGCAAGAGCATGCGGCGGCCGCGGTGCCGGATTACGGTGGTATCGAACCACGAGTCGAGCCGGCCTTGCAATCGTTGGTGGCCGTTGTGTTCGATCAGCAACGCACCCTGGCCGCGCCCACCGTCGCGGCGGACCCCTGTCCTGATGAGGCCATTCGCGCCTACCGGGAGACGTTGCTGACCTATGGTGTCCAGGCACTGATTATCGTACCGGTCACCTATCATGGCGCGGTGTCGGCGGTGCTCTTGCTCATCCATGAAAACGCCTCCTGGTCGGCCGGCGATGTCCTGGCCGCCGAGCAGTTGGCCACTGACCTTGGTCGCGTACTGGCCCGAACCGACGAGCTAGTCACCCTCTCAACGCGGACGGCGCGCCTTCACGCCCTGGAGCGTGGCTTAAGTGCGGCGCTTGACGCTGCTCACGAGATCCTGGCGGATGGACACGACCTGCGGGCCGCCGCTCGGGCGATCGGCGAGGCAGTGCCCACGGTGCTGGCCACCGATGCCGTGCTCATTGCGGTCATGCC
>JAICHN010000014.1 GCA_025924845.1 Chloroflexota bacterium
ACACCAAGGAAAAGAGGACGACATAGTCGTCCTCTTTTCCTTGGTGTCGCCTGGTCGGTACCTACAAACCGGGCACAATCGCCTCGAGCACCTTGCGAAGCACCGATTCGTTCTTGACCGCGGGCGTCGCCACGGCGGCGACCGCTCCACCCGAAGGGGTCGTGGCCGAAGGGATGAGGTTATTCATCACCTCAATCTGAATATCGCCGGGACGTACATAACCATAGTGCCGGGCCGCCTGGAGATAATAGTCGGGCGACTTGAGACTGACCAGATCCGATTTGAGTTGCTTAATCTGCGCGTTCATGGCCGCAATCCGCGCGATCCGTTGCTGCCGCTGTCCGGCTACCTGGTAGCTGGTCCACGCCTTGTCGGCGAAGTTGGCGGCAAAGAAGATGGCGGACACGATGAGCAAAGCAACCCCAAGACGGGTCGAAGAGCGGTCAAATGTCACGCCCCAACCCTCTCACTATGCGGGGGATGCGCTAGCGTTCAATTTCTTCATTAATCTTGACTTACGGCGCGCCGCACTATTCTTATGAAGCACGCCCTTGGAGGCCGCGGAATCCAGCGCCTTGAGCGCACGCGCCACGGCTGCCTGAGTACTTTCCTCTCCGGTGGTAGGCGCGGCGATACTCTTCTCCGCACTCTTGACATAGGTGCGAACCGAGGACTTGACGGCACGATTACGCACACGCTTCTTTTCAGCAACGCGCACGCGCTTAATGGCGGATTTAATATTGGGCACGGTAACCACTCCGTCGGAATCCCGACGTGAAACGTCGGAACCACTTGAAACTTATGTTGAAGCACACTGCCACACTGTAACTTGCACAATATACCAGAGTAGCCGCCCGCGCGCAACGGTTATAATGACCGCGCACCGCCCGCTATATGCATAGTTATTCGCATTTCTGTATACTGCCTGGGTGAGGTCTCCGATGATATATGATGTGGCCATACTGAACGTTACCGGATACGCCGGACTCGGCGCCGCCCTGCTGGTGGAGGGTCATCCCAATCTGCGCCTGGTCGCGGTCAGCGGGCGCTCGGACGCGGGCAAGCGCCTGAATGAGGTATTTCCTTTCTGGCTCGGCGCCGATTTGCGCATCGAAGAGCACGTGCCGGCGGTAGATCTCGTGCTGTGCTGTTTACCGCACGGCGCGGCGGCGGCGGCCGTGGCTCCCTTGGTAACCGCCGGCTCGCGCGTGGTCGATGTCAGCGCCGATTTCCGGCTCCGCGATTCGGCGACATACCGCAAGTGGTATGGCGAACATGACGCACCTGATCTGGTGGAGGGCGCCGTGTACGGGTTACCCGAACTCTATCGCCGGTTGATCAGCGAGACGAAGCTCGTAGGAAATCCCGGATGCTATCCCACGGCGGCGATTCTGGCGCTTGCCCCGGCCATCGCGGCCGGCATCGTGGAGTCCTCGGTAATTGTCGATGCGAAGTCAGGAGTGAGCGGTGGAGGACGTTCCCTCACCCTGACGAATCATTTTAGTGAGGTGGATGGGTCGGTCCATGCCTACGGACTGGGAGGGCATCGCCACGGTCCCGAGATTATTCAGGAACTGACTCGACTCGCAGACTCGCCCGTTGACGTGGTCTTTACCCCTCATCTGGTACCACAGGTGCGCGGCCTTCTCGCCACCTGCTATGCCAGGCTCCGTGAGCCGATTGGGGAAGGCGATTTAGTGAAGATCTATCGAGCATTTTATGCGGATGCACCTTTTACTCATGTGGTAGATTCCTCGCCGCGCACCAAGTGGTGCGCCGGCACGAACCACTGTTTCGTCCAACCTACCCTGTCACCCGGCGCGTCACATTTGGTCGCCCTGGGCGCCATCGACAATCTGGGGAAGGGCGCCGCCGGTCAGGCGATCCAGAATGCCAATTTGATGCTCGGCCTTGACGAGGATGCGGGGCTTGGTCAGGCTCCCGTCTTTCCATGAACGATGCTCGCCAGCCTGACGGTTTCAAGTATGCCTCGCCGGCGCGGAGGCACTTGTACCCGGTGTGTCGAGCCGATCGAGGAGCCCGGGCCTCCAGGCTCGCCGGAGGCGGGCGGGTGAGTCTGGAGGCTCGCCCTCCCAAGGACACGCACGCCTCCACACGCGTGATACAGTTGGCGAATTGGTACGCACGCCGCCGACGGGACGATTTTCCTGGGAGCGCGGGCATCTCGCCAACAGTGTTATGCGTGAGGCGCACGCGACGGGTTCCAGGCGGATCAGCAGGGCGATGGGTAAGGGGAGGACAGTGAATCATGGTGGTTGAACAATCTGCGGGGAGCCTGGTCGGGGTTACGGCTGCCAAGGGCTTTCTGGCCGGTGGGCTGAGTTGTGGGATCAAGGCGAAGGAGGGCGCGCCTGACCTCGCCCTGCTGGTGTCCGAGCGGCAGGCGACGGCGGCGGGCGTGTTCACCCTGAACCGGGCGGCGGCGGCTCCGGTGTTGCTGTGCCGAGAGCATATAGCCGCCGGCTATGTCTCCGCCGTGGTGGTCAATAGTGGTAACGCCAATGCCTGCACCGGCCAGAAAGGGAAGAACGACGCGCTGGCAATGGCGTGCGCCGTCGCCGCGCGCTATCAACTGGCGCCCGAGCACGTACTGGTCCTCTCCACTGGGGTGATCGGCGTGCCGCTGCCCATCGAGCGCGTGCTACAGGGGATCGAGCACATTGCTCCCTCGACCGACGGCGGTCCCGCGTTCGCGACGGCCATCATGACTACCGATACCCATGAGAAGGTTGCGGGTGAGTCCTGCGTGATCGGGGGCACCGAAGTGCGGATCGGCGGCGCCGCCAAGGGGGCAGGTATGATGCACCCCAATATGGCCACCCTGCTGTCCGTGATCAGCACGGACGCGGCAGTCGAGCCGACGTTCCTCCGGGCCGCCCTTGGTCGAGCCGCTGATGCCTCATTTAATCTGATCAGTGTGGATGGTGACACTTCAACCAACGACTCCCTGATCGTGCTGGCCAACGGTGCGAGTGGCGCGCCTCTCCTGGAGGCAGGCCACCCAGACGCGCCGGTGTTCGAACGAGCGTTGCGCGAGGTGTGCATTTCTCTCGCCAAGCAAGTAGTTCGAGACGGGGAAGGGGCGCGCACGGTGATTGAGGCGCGCGTCGTAGGCGCGCGCAGCGAGGCGGAGGCGCGCCTGGCCGCACGCGCCGTAGTGTCATCGGCCCTGGTCAAGACAGCGGTATTTGGTGGAGATCCGAACTGGGGCCGCGTGCTCTGCGCCGCCGGCTACTCCGGCGCCGATCTCGATCCGGATCGGGCCACGCTGTTTCTGGAAGATATCTGTCTGCTGCGCTGGGGCGAATCACAGGAATACGATCGCGCGGCGGCGTCGTGGGCGCTGGTCCAGCCCGATGTCCGCATTGCCCTCGATCTCGGCCTGGGCGACGGCAAGGCAATTGCCTGGGGTTGCGATCTCAGCTACGAGTACGTGAAGATCAACGCGGAGTATACTACATGACCTTAGGGACGATGCCCCTGGCCATGTTGAAGGTGGGCGGCAATACGGGACTGTTGGAAGGGGCGCTTGGCGATCTTCCCGGCTTACTGGCCGAAGATCGGCTTCGGGCGGTTATCGTGCATGGGGGTGGTCCGGCGATCTCCCGTCTGATGGAACGTCTAGCCCTTCCCGTCACGTTCCGGAGCGGCTTGAGAGTGACGGACGCCGATGCGCTTGACGCCGCCGTCATGGTGTTGCGCGGTCAGGTGAACACGGAACTGGTGGCCTCGCTTACCCGCCTTGGTGTGAAGGCTGTAGGCCTATGCGGTGTGGACGGCGGACTGGTACGGGCCGAACCGCATCCGGACTCCACACTCGGTCTGGTCGGCCAGGCGGCGGAGGTGCGGCCCGAACTGCTCCATGTGCTGCTTGAACGGGGTATGGTGCCCTGCGTGGCGCCACTGGCTATGGATGCGGCAGGTAGTGTGCGCAACATCAACGCGGATACCATGTGTGGAGCGCTGGCTGGGGCTCTGGGGGCGCGGTGGACCATATTTCTGACCGACGTGCCGGGCGTGCTGCGGGCAGACGGCAGCCGCGCCGATCATTTAGCGCGGGCAGAAGTGGAAGCAATGATTGCCTCAGGCGAGATATCCGGCGGGATGATCCCCAAGGTTGGGGCCTGCCTGGAGGCGCTTGGTCATGGCGCGACCGCCGTGTACATTGCCGATGGTCGGCGCCGCGGAATCCTGGCCGACCTGCTGAGCGGCGGCACGGCGATGTGCACCTTGATCACCGAAAAGAGATTGGAGCAGTAGCATGGGCGAGGTGACAAGCATGAACGCACTGATGGCCCTGGAGCATGAAGTCTATATGCCGACCTTTAAACGCCAGCCTATCGTGCTGGCGCGCGGTGAGGGCTGCTATGTGTGGGACGAGGATGGAAAGCGCTACCTCGACCTCGTCGCCGGCATCGCGGTCAACGTGCTGGGCCATAATCATCCTGCCCTGGTGCGGACGGTTTGCGAGCAGGCAGGGAAGCTCATGCATACCTCGAACCTGTATTACAATCGGCCCCAAGTCGAGTTCGCCCAGATGCTCGTGCAGTGGACCGGCATGGAGAAAGTCTTCTTCACCAACAGCGGCGCCGAATCGAATGAGACGGCGATCAAACTGGCGCGCAAGTTCGGCAAGCGTCATCGTGGCGGCGCCTTCGCCATCGTTTGTGCTCGCATGAGTTTTCACGGGCGCACCCTCAGCGCGCTTGCCGCCACGGGGCAGGAGAAATATCAAGCGCCGTTTACCCCGCTGCCGCCCGGTTTCGTCCACACCCCATTCAACGATATGGCCGCGTTGCGCCGGGCCACTACCGATGAAACCGTCGCCGTGCTGCTGGAGCCCATTCAGGGCGAAAGCGGCATCCACCCGGCGGACCCTCAGTACCTGCGCGATGTACGGGCCTGGTGCGATGAGCGTGGCCTCCTCTTGATGCTGGACGAGGTACAATCCGGTATAGGGCGAACGGGCACTTTTCTCGCCTCCGAGGGCTACGGCGTGCGCGCGGACATTGTGACACTGGCAAAGGGTCTGTGCGGCGGCCTGCCCGGCGGGGCCACGCTGGCGAGCGGCGATGCTTCGAGCTTCGAGGCAGGCGATCATGGCTCAACGATGGGCGGTGGCCCACTGGTCTGCGCCGCCGGTATTGCCACTTTGAACGCGATTCACGATCAAGGTCTGATGGAGAACGCGGTGTCGACCGGCGCCTATCTCCTTGAAGGGCTCAAAAAGCTGAAGCAGGAGACGGGCAAGCTGGCGCGAGTACGGGGGCGCGGACTGATGGCGGCGTTCGATCTGGAGGAGCCGTGGGCCGCCGACCTCGTAATCGAGGCTCGCGAGAAGGGTCTTCTGGTGAATAATACCGGGCCCTCGACCGTGCGTATGGTGCCTGCCCTGACGATCGCCCCGATTGAGGTAGATGAAGCACTGGCTATTGTGGGAGAGATACTCAGGCAGCGATGAAGAGTGACGCCAAGCTGGCTCGACAGAGGGCCATTCGCAATCTCGTGGCGACGGGAGACATGCATACGCAGGAGGATCTGGTCGAAGCTCTGCGCGAGGAGGGCACCACGGTAACGCAGGCTACAATTTCCCGGGATATCGTGGAGATTGGACTGGTGCGGGCTATACAGGGCGGGAAGGTAGTGTATACCCTCCCCGAAGCGGTGCAGCCGAGCGACAGCTTTCACGCGCGCCGGCGCCTGGCGGGCCTGGTACGGGAGGTGCCGCTGGCATTTGGCGACAGTTCCACCCTTCTCGTGGTGCGTACCTCGCCCGGCGTGGCGAACTTTGTTTGCAGCACCCTGGATGCGTGTGCCTTTGACGAGGTGGTGGGTACCGTAGCAGGCGACGACACCATCTTTATCGCCCTGCGGTCGGCCACCGATCGGGAACGGGTGCGCGGCTATTTGACCGATGTGGGGCTCAGTTCAATCTAGGTTAGGCGGGGGGAGGAGGCTACCCAATTTGCGGGCCTTGCGCACATGGGAAGCGAACCCATAGGATACACCAAGAGCATTTTGATAGGCTAAGGCAGCCACCGCTGATGAAAGAAGAAGCCGCCGCTCTTGCCGGCCGTATTGACGGTAGGCGCATGCGCGAGTTATTGGTGGACTTCGCCAACGTGCAAGGTGTCGGCGATCGCCCCCATGTGGCCGCCGAATGGTTTGCCGGTTTGCTGCGCGCTTCGGGAGCGGTGGAGGCGCGCGTGTACCGCCGCGGCATGGCGGGCCCGGCCGTAGCGGCGGGCTTTCCCGGCATGAGCCGCGCTCCCACTCTGCAGTTCATGGGCTACTTCGCGGCGCCGGGAGCGGGCTGCGGGAAGGCCTATACGGCGGCAGGTGCGGTACATGGTCGAGCAGTGGCCTCTACCGCCGCGGGCTTGATAGCGGCGGTGGAGGCGGCGCGCATCCTCGCCACCCATGGGCCTATGCCGGGAGGTGGTTTGTTGTTCACCGCCCATCCGGCCGGCACCTGGACGCAGACAGCCTCTGATATCGGAGTGCTGATGGACGTGGGCGTGGTTGGCCAGGCAGTGGTAATCACCAGCGGAGATTCAAATTTGATAGCAGTGGCCGGGCAGGGCACCTGTCTGTTCGAGGTCGAGTTCTTGCTTCCGTCGACGAGCGTGACGGCTGACAATGCGCAATCGACCGTAATTGACGCCGCGCATACATTCTATAGGGCCCTCAAGCGAAGGCGATGCGAGGCCGCGTACGCGGTGGACGCGCTGACCGGGCCGGATACGATCGTGGTGGGACGCATGGGCGGCGGTGAGGGCTATGATTCTTCACCCCGTTCAAGTTGGCTGCAGGGAGCATGGCGGTATGGACCCGGCCGCACGGCGGTAATGGTGCATGAAGAGTTGAATCTGCTTGCTCAACGCATTGCCGCGGCAAGCGGCACTTTAGTCAAGCTCACCTTGAACGTGCTTCGGCCGCCGTACTGCCTTGATCCGGCAGCATCGCTGGTTCAAACCTTGCAAAGAGCGTGCCGAGAAGTCTGGGGCCGTGACCTCCCAAAGGGCCGCGCAACCTACCCTTCGGATGTGCCGTTGTTTCTGGCGCGCGGCGTTCCGGCAATCTGCCACGGCCCGCGTCCGGGAGTCCACTCGGGGGGCGATGAGGAATGTGTTTCCATGGAGGACGTTTCTCGTCTGGCCGAGGTCTATTTGCGGTTGAGCCTTGCCTACTTGAGGAACAGCGGTGAGGCGGCGAATGGGCTTGTGGTCAAGGCCGGCATCGACGAGCGAGCCATGGTGTACAGCACATGCGATGAACCGGAACTCGTGACCCAAGGATCGATCGCGTGAGTGGAGACGACCTATTGTCGTCCCCGCCGGACCTTCAGATAAGCGCTCCCGCCAGTTCGGCCAACCTGGGGCCCGGATTCGATGCCATAGCTCTGGCCCTTGAACTACGCAATACGATCGACCTGTGGCGGCAAAGCTCCGGGGAGCCGCGGATTATAGCGGTCGAAGGTGAGGGCGAGCGAAGCCTCGAACGAGATGCCGGCAATTTGGTGCTGGTGGCGATGCGAGCGCTGGCGGACCAGGTGGGCCAGGTACTTCCACCCTTCGCCCTCCGTCTGTGCAATGCCGTTCCCCTGGGCCGAGGGCTGGGCAGCAGTGCCGCCGCTATTGCGGGGGGGCTGCTAACGGCCGCCTTGCTGCTCGATCTCCCCAGTGATCCCGAGTCGCTGCTGCCCGCGGCGCTGAACCTTGAGGATCACCCGGACAACGTGGCGGCTGCTCTGTGGGGTGGCTTTACAGTTGGGGTCGTGGACCAGGGCCGGCCACGCATCGTCCATCTTCACCCCCCTCCGGAACTACGCGCCGTGGTATTGATTCCCTCAGCCTTCTCCAGCACTCTGGAATCGCGACAAGCCCTTCCGGAGCGGATTCCGCGTGGGGATGCCGTATTTAATGGCGGGCGCTGCGCGTTGCTCGCTCTGGCGCTCAGCCAGGGACGGTGGGACCTTCTAGCGGTGGCTATGCAGGATCGCCTCCATCAGCCGTGGCGCGCCCGGGGGTTCAAGTATCTGGAGGAGACGATCGTGGCGGCTATCGAGGCGGGTGCGCATGGCGCGGCCCTTTCCGGCGCCGGTTCATCGGTGATCGCCCTGGCCACGAGTCGTGAGGAGGCGGTCGCCGCGGCCATGGCGGATGTAGCGGCGCGCTATGGGATTCCAGCTTGTACTTCCAGCTTACGGGTGGCTTCTCGCGGCGCGTATCGAGTGAATTCGGCCCGATCGAACCGTGGATCTGGGACTACTCGGGTCTCCACTTAGATCAACGGTCAATGACCTCAGGGGCTGGACCAGGGTCAGTTTATGCTAATAGGTGCCCGGCAGCTTCGGCAGCGGAGCACAGTCGTGCGTCGAGGCGACAACGCGCGGGGCGCACGGCTGTGCTACTGGTGAGAAAGTCCATACTGTCCCATTGAGTCTGGGCTTCCACTTAGCCGGGGCTACGTCAGTGTGATGCGGACAGGAGGGTCAATAGCCGAGTTGAAGTCCTAATATTCCACCCAGTTCGCGAAACGCCTCGGTTGCCTCGGCGCCTGGGATATCGAGCAGTGTGCTCAAGGCATGGACGGCGGTCGGCGCATCCAGATCGTCGGCCAGCGCAGCGATCACGCGACGCCGGGCCTCTCGGACGGCATTGGTCGTCGTCCCACCTCCGGCCTGTGGAGATTCGTCGCCGGCGCGGCGGGCGAATGCTTCAGCAAGACGCGCGGCATCGTCAAGCTCGGTCTCCTTGAAGTCCCACGACTGCCGATAGTGATGCTTAAATAGACACAGTCGGATGGCGTCGGAAGAAACGTGCTTGGAAAGTTCCCGTACCATAACCAGATTGCCGAGCGACTTGCTCATCTTGACGCCGTTGAGGCGCACCGCTCCATTGTGCATCCAGATTCGGGCGAACGGCGCCTGTCCGGTGGCGGCTTCACTCTGGGCAATCTCACAACTGTGATGCGGAAAGATCAGATCCTCTCCTCCGCCATGGATATCAATTCGCGGCCCAAGGTACCGCGTGGCCATAGCGGTGCATTCAATGTGCCAGCCGGGTCGGCCATCACCCCACGGGCTGGGCCAGAAGGGCTCGCCCGGCGCGGCCGCTTTCCACAGGACGAAATCCAGGCGGTCGCGCTTTTTGGGATCCGCCGGCGAATCGCCCGTCTCCTCGAAGCGAATCGCCATCTCGTCAGGTGAAAGGCGAGCTAATTGACCGAAGGTGGGGTCCGAGGTGGTGGCGAAATACACATTGCCCTGCACTTCATAGGCATGGCCCGAGGACACCAACTGCTGAATAATTTCCACCATAGTGGGGATTTCCTCGGTGGCCCGAGGGTAATGGGTGGGAGGGAGCACGTTGAGACTGGTCATGTCACGCTGAAATAAGGCGGTTTGTTCGCGGCCAAGCTCGTCCCACGCTACACCCAATTCCTTTGCCTTACGAAGAATATCGTCGTCGATATCGGTGACGTTCTGGGTATAGCGTACTTCGTGACCCAGCGCGCGCAGGACGCGGATCAGCAAATCAAAGTTTACATAACTAAAGGCATGGCCGAGGTGGGTCGTATCATACGGGGTGACGCCGCATACATACAGACTGACCAGGGGGCCTGGATAGAAGTCATCAAGCTGCCGGGTCATCGTGTTGTACAAGCGCACGCACTGCTCCTTCGTGCTATAGCTAGGATGGAAAGAACGTGGAAGCCAGAATAATCGTGACTCCTATCGCATTGTAGACGAGATGCGCCTGGGTTGCCCGATAAACGGCGTATTGTTCGGCGGCGCGTCGTCCGGTGGGGAGCGAGAGCACACGGGTCCGGACCCAGGAGGGGAGTGCGGCACGGTGCTTCTCGGCCCTCGAATCACGGAGCGCTCGCCAATACACCAGGGTGAAAACAAATCCGGCGCAGCCCAGGGCAACGCAGATACCCAGCGACACCCCTGCCGTGAGATGGAGCAACCCGAAGAGAGTGCAACGCTTGCCTGCCGACGCCAGGCCACCCGTGCCGCCGCGAAATATATCCTCCTCCCACCACGCGAGAAGGGGCAGGGCGAGCATGGCGAGCGGCGCATAGACCACGGCGAGCCATGGCGTGACCAGGGGGATGGCGAAGCCGTTCGCTCCGGCGTCATTCCCCACCTTGAACAGGGCGCCGAGGCTGCCGTTCAGCGGTTGGTCGGCAGGCAGCAGGCTTTGCGCGCCGCCGATGCCCACCGTCACCACGAGAGCGGCCAGCGCGCCGGCCAGCGCGCTCACCCAGGCGGTTGGCCACAGCGAGCGGTAGTAGGCGAGGCAACGCGGCGTTTCACGCGCCGCGACATAGACGAGGGTGAGCCCGACCGGCGCGGCGATCCAGAGCGGATTGCCGGTGGCTCCGGCGAGGGCAAACGGGCCAAGCACGGCCAATACGGCCGCTACTCCCCAGCCGCCCGCAAGGCACAGGGCAATGAGCCTGCGCATCGGCGAGGCGGAACGCGGAGGTATGGACGCGGTCATCGGACTGCCTCCGTGAAGCCTTGGACCGGCTGGAGACAGGCGCCTGGCAGCGGGCGGTCATGCCTGCGCTGTGACTCGGCGGATAATGTCTTTAAGACGACCCACCTCGGATTCATAGCCGGTGCGCAGCTCGCGAATCTCCGCCTCATAGGCTTCGCGAATTCGCTCCTGCCCTTCCTCAGTCTCCCGCTGCAAGGACTCTATCCGCTCCGTGAGGTTTAAGATAACCTCCACGCCTGCCAAATTGACCTTGAGCTCTTCCATCAATCTGCGGATCAAGCGCAATCGTTCAATATCTTTAGGCGTGTAGTACCGGATACGGCCGGTGCCGCGGTGCGGGGCAATCAGGCCTAGACGCTCATAATGGCGGAGCGTTTGCTGATGGACGCTTACCGCCTCGGCGGCGACGCGT
This sequence comes from Chloroflexota bacterium, assembly GCA_025924845.1. The sequence continues at coordinate 10,945 of JAICHN010000014.1, forward strand.
ATGGTAAAGCGCAGTCCAAGACCATTCTCCTCGGCTGTCCTGTCTACTTCGTGGGCAACGGTGGACATCCTTTCCTCCAAACGCCCGCTCCTGCCGGTCTCACGGCTTGGTGTGGGCCGGCGGCGCGGGTACAATGTGCCGATTTAAGTAGTAGAGCCCGCGGCACTGAGCGCGGACAACTCGGTAAGTAACTCCCGCTCTCGGTTGGAAAGCGGTCGGCCTTGCGTACCGGGAAGCATCGCATGCACCTTGACCAGCAGATCGCCGCGCGTACCATCCTTCAGGCGGGGCAGGCCCTGGCCGCCGAGGCGGAACTGCTTTCCATTCGCCGTACCGGCGGGAATCTTCAGCAGCAGCTTTCCCTTGACGGTAGGCACAATGGTTTCACCGCCCAATACCAGCGTGGTATAGGGTACATCGAGATCCAACAACAAGTTGTCGTCTTCCATCCGATAGCGATTGTGCGGTTTCAGCACCACCACCAGATAGAGATCGCCTCGCGGGCCGGTCCCAACTCCAGGGTTACCTTCACCGGCAATGCGAATACGCGAGCCGTCGCGCACGCCGGCTGGGATTTTCACCTCGATGCGTCGGGTAAAGCTGGTCCAGCCCGTGCCCTTGCACGCGGTACAGGTCTTCCCATCATTATCCAGGCCTGTGCCGTTGCATTTCGTACAGCGGTCCTGGCCGGTAAGGGTAAACATACGCTGGCCGCCGGAAAACGCTTCTTCGAGCGTCACCTCAACCGGTTGTTCGATGTCGTCGCCGCGGCGCGCCTTGGCGGCCGGCGGGGCCGTGCGTGTCGCACCGCCGCGGGCCGTCTGACCGAAAATGGTCTGGAAGAAATCGCTGAAGCTTTCCGAGGCACCTTCGGTCGTAGTGGTCCGCGCGCGGCCCCGATTAGCGGCGCCGCGCATCGCTGCCCCCATGTCGAAACCTGGTCGATTCCAGTTCGAGGCGAGCGTATCGTACTTCTGGCGCTTATCCTCATCGGTCAGCACCTAATGCGCCTCATTGATTTCCTTGAATCGGGCTTCGGCGGCCTTATCGCCCGGGTTGAGGTCGGGATGATACTTCCGGGCCAGCTTCCGGTACGCCTTGTTAATATCACCGGCAGGGGCCGTCTTGGCTACGCCGAGAATCTTGTAATAGTCTTTATATTCCACAGCCATCTTGTTCCACGCTTACTCACCAAACATTGGGAATCATCGTTAGGCACGACATACCAGCTAGTCCACGTTCAGTCCGGCGCGCGCCGAATCGGAGCTGCCCAGTCTGCCGGCGGCAAGCACTTCCACGCCGTTGGGGAGAAGCATGGAGAGCCGCACGGAGGCGCCGCGCACCGAATCCAGGTCCCCAGAGTCCAGGGCTGCCTGCGCGTCGGCGATGGCGCTCGCGATGGCGCGCGCTTCGCGCGGAGTGCGCACTCCGCCATTCTCGAGCAAGCGCCGACCATTATTGATCATGCGTTCCACATTATCCAGCAGTTCGGACTCTTCGCGCTTGCGTGCGTCATGCTTAGCGAACCGCGAAGCTTCGTCCACGAGGCGTTCGACTTCCTCCTTGCTGAGATTCGTGCTGGCCGTGATAGTGATTTGTTGCGCTCGCCCCGTGTCCAGATCGCGCGCCGATGCACTGACGATGCCGTTATGATCGATGGCGAACGTCACTTCAATCTGAGCCTTGCCGGCGGGAGCCGGATCGATTCCATCCAGGTTGAAATGTCCCAATGATTCGTTTTCGGAGGCCAGGTCTCGCTCCCCTTGAACTACGTGTACATCGACCCCGATCTGATTGTCCTGGCCGGTCGTGAAGATCTCGGTGCTCTTGGTGGGAATGGAAGTGTTCCGCGGAATCAGGGTGGTGCGGAAGCCACCCACGGTTTCCACACCGAGCGAAAGCGGCGTCACGTCGAGGAGCACTACGTTCTTCAGTTCACCGGTGAGAATGCTCGCCTGCACCGAGGCACCCAGTGCCACGACCTCATCCGGATTGACTCCCTGGCGGGGCACTTTACCGGTAATTTGCTGCACGATTTGTTGTATGACCGGCATGCGGGTGGAGCCGCCGACCAAAACCACTTCGCTGATGTCATCCTCGGTAATTTGCGCATCCTGCAATGCCTGACGGAAAGGTCGAATGCACCGATAGGTGAGCTCCCCGGTTAGTTCCTCGAATCTGGCGCGGGTCAACTCCATATCTAGGTGCTTCGGGCCCTTGGCATCGGCGGTGATGAAGGGAAGATTGATTGTGGTAGTCACGACCGACGACAACTCGATTTTGGCGCGTTCGGCCGCGTCAAGCAGGCGCTGCAACGACTCACGCTCCCTGGTGAGGTCTATTCCGTACTCGTCCAGGAACTGCTCGGCCAGGTACTCGACGATTTTAATATCGTAGTCGTCCCCGCCCAGCCGGGTATCGCCGCAGGTGGCCTTCACCTCGAATACACCTTCACCAACGTCCAGAATGGAGACGTCGAACGTACCACCTCCGAGATCCCAGACCAGAATCGTCTCCAGGTGCTTCTTTTCCAGCCCATAGGCCAACGCGGCGGCGGTAGGTTCATTGATGATGCGGAGCACGTCGAGGCCGGAGATCCGACCGGCGTCCTTGGTAGCTTGACGCTGAGCGTCGTTGAAGTAGGCGGGCACCGTTACCACGGCCGAGGTGACTTCCTCGCCGAGGAATACCTCCGCGTCGCGCTTCAGCTTCTGCAAGATGATAGCCGAGATTTCCTGTGGCGTATATTCGCGGTCGTCAATAACCACGCGCTGATTCGTGCCCATCAAACGCTTAATGGACATCAAAGTACGCTCGGGGTTTACCACCGCCTGTCGCTTGGCTAGTTGACCGACGAGGCGCTCTCCCTTCTTGGTAAAGCCGACCACGGAGGGGGTAAGGCGGCTGCCCTCAACACTAGGAATGACAATGCGTTCACCACCGTCTACCGTCGCGATGACGGAGTTGGTGGTTCCCAGATCTATGCCCACCACTCTTCCCATGTGCCGCTTTCCTTAACCTAAGGGTGACCACTGCTACAAATATAAAACTTGAGTCTGGCTTTGTCAAGGATAGCCTATTTGTCTTGCCGAAGCACCTGGCTCGGCAAGACAAATAGGGTTTAGATCGGCGCACTCGCGGTCGCTACCCTACCAGCAGTGCGTACGTACGGCGTGGCAGTGCCACTTGTAGGGAGGTCGCGGCATCGACATGCCGGGTCTGAACGGCGGCTCCATGTGCATCGAACCGGGTCAGGATGCCGGCGCCGGTGTGAGCCGGCGGACCCAGTCGAATCACCGCACCTGTGGCCGCCGTGGCACCGTAGAGGAGGGTCACGTTGTCCACGCCTACCAGGTAACCGCCGACCGGCGTGACGTGACCGAACAGTGTGGACCAGAGCGGTGACGCCCAGCCGACCGCCGAGTCGGCGAAGAGGGATTCCACCGGGCCCACTACGGCGATCAACCGCCCCTTCGCCATGGCAATTCGTCTCGCCGCCAATCGTCCATCAGGACTGCTCACCAGGACGGACCCCGAGGAGCGTGAGTGACTAAGTACGCCTGCCACCGATGTCGCGGCCAGCACGGTACCGCCGCTCCCCAGCAGTTCGGCCAAGCCGGCTCGATCCGAGGCAGACAGGTCCGCGGACGATCGAGCCAGGACAATGGCCGTGCGCAGGGCAGGCAGATCGGCGCCCTCAAGGTGGGTGAGCACGGGCGCCGCGATATTGCCGCGGGCAAGCGAACCCAGCGAGGTCCAGGCGTAACCGTCGTCGGCGCGAAGGGCCAGAGATGTCCCGGCCACCCGCAGCGCCGCGCCGTTGGGGGCCAGAATCACGGTATCCGGTTGTCCCGGCGGTGTGGCCATAAGCCGGCGTAAAAGGGGGAAAATGGCTGAGAGGCGCGCGAACATGCGATCCGGCTCGTACGTGAGCTTGTGGGTGTCGTTGAACAGTCCCTGGCCCCTGATGTTGTAGTTCCAGACGGCCAATCCGTCTAGACGGCCGCCCTGCATGGTCAACTGGACATCATATATGGCATTGGCCACCGCGTCGGCGATGTTGCCTGGATCACTGCTCGCCCCGTTCAGGCCCCAGCTGTTGCCGGTTGACCACAGCCAGAGCGGCCGATCGTAGCGGGCCGCGTAGTAGCCAAGGGTGCGAAGTTCGGCGAACAAGGAGATCAGGTCGCCTTCACGGAGCGAGGTATTGTACAGGCCGTCACGCGGGTAGGCATCGAAAGTGACCACGAAGTTGCTGGGCGCCATGCTGAACACTGCTTCAAGATCCGGCCCTTCGTGCTGGTATCGCCCGTAGCCGCCGCAGAAAGACATGGTGACCTTGATCGCCGGGTCGATTGTCTGCCACTGCCGGGCGCTCCAGACCTCATAGTCGGCAATGTAGTCCGCCTCGAAGCGGCCCACCGCTTCAAGGCGGGCCGGGTCCTTGCCGGCATCGCGCAAGCCATAGCCGTAGCGCGCGCGGAAGGCGCGATCGGCCCAGACCGAATAATCACCGTCGGCGGGCTCATCGGCCAGATTAAGCATGAGAATGGTGCCGGCAAAGGGACGCACAATCGTGGAGTACACCCAGCGGTAGTAGGCTGTGATGTCGCGCTGATATTGGGGCGATTGGAAAGCGGCGCTCTCGCCGCCATGCTCATATACGGCGCCTCTTGCGTCGCGACGGAGGTCACCGGGATGCTCAGTGTTCCACACCCGGCCCATCTGAATCTGGTAGCCGACGGGCAGCACGACGCGCACATGCAGCTCCCTCGCGGCCGTTAGCGCATTGATCTGGGCCTGCAGCATGGCGGCCGCTTCCGCGTGATTCGGAGCGTGATGGTCCTGGTAGGCGGCCCATACCGCGAATGACAGCCCAGGTTCACCCTTCGTCGCGCCCACCTCGCCGGGATTGTTATGCCCCAGCCAGACCACGTTCGCCCCCGCCGCGACTTGTCGGGCCATTTCCGCCTTCAGCACGCCGACGCCATCGCCGGGATAGGCATCCATGGCCCAGCCGGTATAGGGTCCCGTACCCATGCGCGAGGTGAACGCCTGAGCGGCGGACCGGGGACTCAGGAAGGTTGTGAAGAGGATGCAAAGCGCCGCCAATCGGCCAACGAGCCGCGGCGCGTTTCCTACACGAAGATGCTTCATGCTCCTTATACCTTGAGACTGGTAGTCGCGTTGCAGCAATTGAGCAACGGTACGCGCACCGGGAGGCACGGGGGCGGAACATAGCCGACCCAATTTAGCGGAGTGATTGGCACATCCAGTCGGTCCGTGGGAAGGCTCAGTCGACTGTCGGCGAACATGCTAGGGATGGTTGCCGGATGACAGGAGGCTTGCCGGTACTTGGTAAAGCGTGGCGCCGCTCACGCTGAACACCGGATGGAGGAACTGGGCGAACTTGGCGAGGGCAGTTGAGGGACTGTGAAGTACCTGCACGTAGGTAGTCTGCTCGAGGGGTCCAACATAGACATAATTAACCTGATAGCGTTGGAGAATGGCCTTCGCCTTGGCTGGGTCGCTCGTGGTGTAGAGAGAGCGGACATCGGTTTCGCGTCGGGCCAACAACTGCTGGGCGGCGAGCGAACTCGCGTCGGAACCGTAAGCGCCCTGCCACAGGGCCTCGTGGCTGGCCGGCCAGCTGATGATGGTAGGACGGCCGGTGAGGGCGGAGATGCGGCTGAACGTATTGGGAGGCGGACAGGTCCAATATTCGGCACTGCAGGTGAAACCGGGGTTGCCCGCCACCGCCGACCCATCCGCTTCCGCGATCACTGCGTCCTCGGGAATATGGTCTCGAATGTACATAATCGCCTGATAGTCCGCCGTATCAGCCTGTTTCAAGTAGGCAAGGCCATCCAGGCCGGGACTGGCCGCCATGGACGGGGACTGACTGGCCACGCCCTCGATAGGATAGACGGCGAGCGCTAGGCCCAGCGCAGTGGCTGCGGTGACGGCAACGATCTTGACCGGCCGGCCGGCCCGCGATGCTGCCCGAATCAGCAGCGCCACAGCGGCGGGCGCCCCGATCGCCAGGATAATCCATGCCTGGTAGTAGAGCTTGAAGACTGTGTTCATCCTGTAGTTAGGGCCATTGTTAAAGTTATCGGGTAAGTAGACGAAGTCGCTCAGGAGGAGGAGCAACGCCCCGGCCGCCAACAGGCCGAGCACCATGAGTACGGCTCCATCCTCTTCGAACGAGCGCGCAACCAGCGGGTACAGCGCTAGCCCTATGGCCAGGACCAACAGGAGATCGGCGCGGGCCGGGAAAGCAACCAGACAGAATACCACGATGCCCGCCACCCACCATCCCGCTCCACGCGGAAGATCTTGCAGCAAGCCGTAAGGAAAGTGATTTTCCGCTTCGGGCTCCTCGGCGACGCGGGCCATGGTGTGCGCGGCGCGCCACACGGCGAAAGCCACCAACGGAATCAACAGGCCGCCCTCCACGTCGATCAGGTCGTTAATCGGGGTGTTACCGTGCTGGAACGCGATCCCCTTGCTGTTATGCACGGTGAGATAGTAGGGGAGGTAGAGGAGGAGGCTGACGGGGAGCACGGCGCCTACCTCGGCGGCGATTCTCGCGCTGATTCCGCCGCTCCGGTGGATCGCGATATAGAGCGCGACGAGGGCAAGGACCAGGTAGGTCGGGTAGTCCCAGGAGTTGATCGGAAACAGGGCGCCGAGGATTACGGCCATCAGCGCGAGTCGCGCATACCAATGGAGCGAGGCCTTCTCCAGCGCATCACCGTCGACCATCGCATGCACGGCCAGGCCCACCGCCAGGACGGCGAAGGGCAGCGCCATGACGTGAGGATGCAAATCGTTCCACAGCACGCTGAAGATTGGAAACTCGGTGATTGTCCTATAATTCGCGCAACCGCCGTCGATAATGCGCGTACTACACCATAGATTGAGTCCGCTGCCGTTCGGCCCGCCATTGGCGATTTGCGCCACAAACTGCACGAAGCCATCCAGGTTCCCAGCCACCATGAGGGCGAATGCCCCGGCTAAGCCCCAGGCCCGACTTTTGGTCAGGGCGTAGGTGAGCGAGTAACCGCCGGCGCAGCCGAGCGCGAACACGGTGATGTTGGCAAGGTTGAACCCGTAACGCGGATCAACGCCGGACAGGCGGCCAAGCATGCCGAAAATGGCGTAGCCCAGATAGTAGTAGTTGACAGTATGCCCGCTCAGCCATGCATCAGGAGGAGGGAAGCTATGGGTCATGCCGCTCACTTGAAGCAGCATATAGTCCATGGGCTTTTCGGTGGAGAAGATGTCGGGATTGACCAGCCGCACCCAGGTCCATATGGCAAAGGCGCCAAGGAATACGACTTCCTCGATTGCGACGGTTCTCAGTAGCGTATGGCGCTCGGCACGCAGCGCGGGCCAGGCGGGCCGCAAGAGCATAATGCCGCCGGCAAAAATGGCCGCTGCCAACAGCCAAAGAAGGACAGGTTGATTGGCCAGACCCGCCACACTGCCCAACCAAAAGTTGAGAAAGGTAACCAGCAGGATGCCTAACGGCTTGCTGAGCCCGTAGCCGCGATCGGGCAGGGCGCGGAATAGAAAGGCCGCGAGCGGCAGGCCCGCCAGGCCGAGCAGTTCAATGGCGATCAGCCACAACAGCCAGTTGCTCATTTCCGGTCCGGGCCGGCCATTACTTCACCACCTTGTAGATAATCGTAGCGGACGGCGTGACCGGCACGCCCTTCGGCGGATAGACCCGCGTCAGGACGTCCTCGGCGGTCATTGCTTGAAACTTGGCCAGACCTGCCGCCGTATAGGGCGGCAAATTGTCGGGCACTTCCGGATCACCGAATCGCTCGATGTGCCCGACGAAGATGTAGGTGACGTTGTAGCGATGCAAGAGCTGTAGCGCCACACTCGTATTCAGCGTATCGTAGATCAGATCGACGTCTCGTTCGCGCGGCCCAATCTGGTCTGGATAGGGTAGGCCGTTCGGCCCAGGTTGGCCGGAGTAGCGCTGCTGCCCATCCTCAAAGCCCCAGTTGACCACGCTCGGCAGACCGGTGAACATGGTCACGCGGGCGGCGAAATCGCGATAGCCCCCGGCCCGGCTCTGCAGGACTACCGGTGAGCCGCTGACGTTTGCAATGAGCCATTGGATGGCGGCATAGTCATCAGGATAGATGTAGTGAACAAACGCCATCCCGTCAAGGGTGGGGCCGATATGGGAACCCTGCAACAGGGGCCAGGTAGCGCGTTCATTCACTCTCAGCGGCGTGGTGCGCAGCGGCGAGACCTCGACACAGGCGAACAGCAGGATGAAGCCCACCAACCAGGCCCGCCGGATGACTCCGAGCCTGCTCCCGGTCACGCCCGGGCGGGCTTCTAAACCGTGGGAAAAAGGTGCAGTATCGGTTCCCGGGCCGCGGGCCGGAGTGGGGTCGGTGACCACTGATTCGGGCTTAGCATGGAGCACGCCGGCGAAGCCGGCCAGCCTGGCCAGGGCTCCCGCACTCCCCACGGCCATCATCAACCAAGCTTCCTCATACAACTTGAAAATTGTGTTATCGCGGAAGGCGAGCGGATCCGCGTCGTAGAAGTCCTTGACATAGACGATCTCGCCCATGGCCGCCACGGCCAGCCCGCCGATAATCAGGAGGTGCAGACAATACACGGTGCGAGGCCTGGAGGTGCGTTGGTCGAGGAGCAGCAGAACGGCGGCAGCAATCATGGTCAGGAGTAGGGCCAAAACCAGGTAATGCGCCAAAAGGAGCACGGCCAGGGCAAGGCCCGCGACCCATACGGTGATCACGGTCGGACGTCCGAGGGTCGGGTAGCGACGAAACGCCGTCTTTCCACGTGCATCATAGACGAGCGTGCCAATCCAGAGGGCGGCGAATAGCGAGACAATCAGGGCGACGCCGACGTACCGATAGACCAGGAGGCCGAATATCACTGCGCCACAGCCAACCAAGGATGCGGTAAGTCCCGGTATGTCACGCCGCACCCCGGCGCTGCGTGGCGACGCGCCGGCCATGCATTGGGCCAGTCTGTAGTAGCGTTCCAGTTCAGGTCGGCGGTCCCAGTAATACAGCACGAACAAAGCGAAGCGGACGCGGCGGCGGACGAGCAGCCCGAGGTTTGTCTCGCGGAGCATGGCGACGAGGAGATAGGACACCAATATGAACAGGAAAAAGCCGAACATGGTGGCGAAGTCGCCTAACGGCGTTTGATGGCGGAGAATAGTGAGGCCCAGTGATTCGAATGACTGAAAGTGGACATAGAAGGGCAGATACAGCCCGAAGGCAAGGCCGGCCAGGAGGGCAAGCCGCCACGCTGCTCCGAGCAGGGCCGACGGCAGGGAGTGGCCGGCGAGGAGGAAGCCTGTCAGCAGGCCCAGCGCCACGGCACCGAGCATCGTCGCCAGATCCCACAAGTTGGTGGGCCCGATTGCCCCGACGATGATCCCCATGACAGGCCAGGCGATGACCGGGCCGCCCGGCAGCAGTGAGAGTCGGGAGCGGCTGAGATCGTTGTCCGGGGCGCCCCGGTAGACGAAGGTGAAGGCGAGGGCAAGGGCACACAGGGCAAACGGAATATCCCACATATGCGCATGAGGATCGGCAAAGAGGAAGGTCCAGAAGGGAAACTCCGTGATCACGTGATTCTGGTCGATCACGCGGGTTTGATCCCAGGGCCACCCCCCGTTGAAGGCATAGCTGGGAAGCTCGGCTTGGCGCAGCACTACCCCGACCAGTCCCAACAGGGCGGCGAACGCCCCCTGGACGAAGCCGCTGACCAGTGACCAGGAGAATGAGATCAGGTTGATGATGCCGCCGATCAGGAACCAATTGCTGCCGGCGACGGTAACCGGATGGAGCTTACCCGATAGCGGCCCCGCTTGCTGCAGGTCACCGACGAGAACTTCGCCGGCTACGAGGTTACCGCTTACCACGGCGAAGACCCCGGCCAGGAGAGCGAACGGGATGCGTCGCACCAGGGTAAGACCGAGCATTACAGTGGTGCCCAGGGCCAGGGCGAAGAAGGTGGGAATGGCCAGGTTGATCGCCACGGCTGGGGTGATGCCGACCAGCTTGAGCAGGGTCGCAACTGTAAAGTGACCGTAATAATAGTAGTTGAGGTAGCCGCCGCTGAACCACGGGTCGTAGGGCGGCATCACTCGACTGCGGACGATGGCATTGAGGAACGAGAAGTCCATCGTCTTCTCGCCGCCTGAGATCAAGTGCCACATGTCGGGGTAGAGCATGCGAATGTAGACAAAGGCGGCGAAACCGACCAGAAAGGCGGCCTCGGCCACTATGACTCCGACCCGCCTGGCGCGCAACAAGCGAGGAATGGCGTTCAGCCTCACTCCCCAGAGAAGAGAGATCACGCCGATCGGAATAAGACCGAGGGCGATTTCCCCCTGGCTATATTCGGCAACGTGGAGGCTGGCCCGGATCCAGGAAAAATAGGAAAGCAGCAAGACACCTGCCGTCTTGGCAAGCAGAAAACCGCCGTCGGCCAGTCTCCCAAATAGGCGCATGGCGATCGGGAGAGTGAGCAAGCCGAGCGCCTCCAGCATGACCAGCCAGGCGATAATGGGGTGCTGCATGGCGAAGCTGCCGGGCGGGAACATCTGCCCATAGCTCGGTCCATGCTGATTGGTGGCGATGTCCGAGGGCGATAGCATGAGCGATCGGGCAGGCGCAGCGCTGACGGCGGGGGGAGCGATGGCGCCGCCCGCCGTGATCTTGGCAGCGAGAGCGGTCGAGGGCAGATGCCCGGTGTTCTTGAAAATCCACACGGGAGGATGATCGTACTCGTTGAAGTTCTGGTTGGCGCCGCTTTCATCGAGCGTCCAGGGGCCGAGCGAGGGCACGACATTCGAGCGATACTCGATAGTGAAGCCAAGTGGACGCGCCGGGTCGAACAGGAGCCGGTACAGCCGGCTGGTATACGGATACTTTTTAGGCTGTGGGAGGAACGTGTCCATGGAGCGCCGGCTGGTGATGATATACCAATCGGCCTGGCTTAGCGTGGCGGCCATGGACTGGACCTTGAACAGCGTATCGTCGTCATACGTAGAGAGCGAGGGTTCCAGGTTGTAGACCGGTTGGGGCGTGGGGCATAGTCCGCCGTCCACAGGCAGGGTCTCGTCGATCCCATCCTGAACGATCCGTGCGCCGGCCGGCACGTGAGCGAACATCCAGCAGGTGGCCTGGATGCGGGTGAGGGGTTGGCTATAGATATGGTCGTAGGCGAGACCATAACCGGCAGTGAGCGCCAAAACCACGGCGCCCAGACCCACCCCCAGCACTCGCGCCCAAATCCCGCCGAACCACACGCGGCCGCGCGTCAGCGCCGCCACGAAAATAGCGCCAAGCACGCAAAGCGAGGGCACGATGGGTTCCATGTAGCGGAGATACTTCATATAGAGCGTGCCGGCGGCGATAAAGTAGACCAGCACGAAGCAGGCGACCAGCGCGCCCGCGTTCCGTTTGGCGGTGAAGACGCGGACGCCCTCCAGGATCGCGCCCGCAAAGGCGATCACGGCCAGGGGTATGCCGAGCGAGAAATAGGTCAACTGTTGCAGGGGGTAGATGATCGGAGCGGTGCCGGCCCATTTGAGCGTATAGAATTGAGTTTGAGTGCCGCGCGCCAGATCGCTCTGGTACTGCACGCCGGCCCAGAAGGTTGGCCAGTCCAGGAAGGTGAACGGCTGGAACACGAACAGGGCGATCGCGCCCGCGATCATGCTGAGGACGGGCATGGCGAAGGTACGCCAACGGGCCAGGTCACCAACCCGAGCTTGCCGCCAGAAGTGTGCCACGACCACTACGGAAATGAGGGGAACGGCGCTCGCCTTGGTGGCGATTGCCGCCGCCAACCAAATGGCGCAGAAAATATAGTCACGGTTCCGCCCGTGCGTGAATAGGTCGATCGAAGCCAGCACGGCGCCCGTGCAGAACGTGGTAAGAATGATGTCCACCGTGGTGAAGTGCGAAAGCTGAATGGAGAGCACGGCGAAGGCGGCCAGGGCGGCGGCGTACAGACCGGTATGCGTGCCCGCCAACCGCGTGCCGATCCGGTAGACCAGGAAGACCGTTATGGTGTCCGCGAAGGCGGAGAGGGCGCGACCGGCAAGGATACGCTGCGGATCCTGCGTAGCGCCCTTCCAGTCAGCCCACCAGGGGAAGATACCGCCCAGCCAGTTTAAGAGGTTGCTGAAGAAGTAGATCAAATAGAGCGGCAATGAACCGTAATTGAAGCCCGAGCTATCGTGAGCCCTAGCGACCGGATCCCAACCCGGATTCCAGCTGCCACTCGAATTAAACAGATCGAGCGGGTTGTGGGGAAAGGCCAACCGGCTAACCCAGCCGCTCACCGCCCGCTCATCGGGGTGGATCATCGCAGAGTTATCCCAATTGAAACCATAGAGGCGGAGGGCAAGCGCCATGCCGAGAATCAGGGCCAAAACGATGCCGGTCCACCATTCCTCCAGTCCGCGTCGCGTCTTTGCAGGCGCCTGACCTGTCGGCGGTCCCGGCACGTGCATAGTGGGAGCGCCCGGCGAACGAGCCGGCGGCAGAAGGTTGGGCACCCCCGATCCCATCGGCGTCCCGCCCCTGGCGTTCAAGGTGGGCGTGGCTGGGTCCGAGGGCTCCAGGGCGGAGGAGGTATCAGAATCGATGGGAAAGCTCCCGCACGCTTGGCAAATGGCGCTCAAGCGCCGATCGGTGGTGGGTAGAGGTAATCCAGGTCGGCGACCAAGCCGTTCGCCACGATTGTATCGAAGGGTCAGCTATTAGACAACGATGGGCAGTGTGGACTATGGAGAGAGTTCACATGCAGGGCCTCGGCGGCGGCGATGGCGACTTCCGTCTCAAATGTGAATACAGATACGGCTCGAGCGAGTTCTGACTGAGTCTCGTAGGGATCCGGGACGCCGGTCTCAAGACCCGTCGCCCCTTCAAGCACACCCAGCGTGCTAAAGGGAGTATACACCTCGCTGTAGCCGCCTTCCTGCACCATCACCAGCCTGCCGCCGCATAATTCATCGGCCAGGGCGCGGATACGACTGCCTAGAGCGCGGAAGCCGGCCATGCTCACCAGCATGCGGCCCAGCGGATCCAGCATCGAAGCATCCTGCCCGGCGCTGACCAAAATCAGATCCGGGCGAAACCGGCGAGCCAACGGCGCCACAATGCGGTCGATCACTGCGAGGTAGCCGCGATCGCCGGTCCCGGCGGGCAGCGGCACATTCGCCGTGACGCCAAGGCCCGCTCCAGTCTCGCGCTGATCGAGGCCACCCATGCCGATCGGATACCACTCCTCCTGATGCAGGGAGATAAAGAGCACCGAGGGGTCATCGTAGAAGGCGGATTGAGTGCCGTTCCCGTGATGAACATCCCAATCCAGGATCAGCACCCGCGTCACGCCGCGGCGCCGCGCGCTCAACGCGGCGAGTGCCACGTTGTTCAACAGGCAGAAGCCCATGCCTTGGTCAGCCACGGCATGATGCCCCGGGGGGCGAGCGAGCACATAAGCACCTTGTACGATGCCGTCCAATACAGCGTCGACCGCGCCGATGGTTGAGCCGGCGGCCAGGAAAGCGGCATCCCAAGAGCCGGCGCTTACCGGGGCGCTTTCCCCGGCATCGCCGCCTCCCAGCCTACATAACGCTTCGAGACGCTCAAGGTACGCCTCGGTATGGAAGGCGAGAACTTCATCGCGCGTAGCGGCGCGTGGCGGGAGAGCGGTAAGCTTCTGCGACAGCCCGGAGCCCTGCAGCAGGGCGTCGATGCGACGAATAATTCGAGCGCTGGAGGGATGCTCCGCCACCTCAAAGATCGAGCCGTCGGGGAGGGTGATCGTAATCACCCCGGCGTCGTGGAACAGAAATCGAGGGTCGAAGACGAGACCGAAAGTTGCCGGCACGGCCATGGCAGGGCGCCTTCCTACAAGCGGGCCAAGAGTTCAGTTACGGAAAGGGCGAAAGTAGTGACGAGGATAGCAGAGGCGGGAGCGTGGCGGATCGCTGGGCGCCTTGACGCGCGGCTGAGTGGGCACTAGACTACCAACGGTGGCGCACGGGGTGTAGCGCAGTTGGCAGCGCGCGGCGTTTGGGACGCTGAGGTCGGAGGTTCGAATCCTCTCACCCCGACCGACCCCTCCTCCTGAAGGACGTTGGTGAAGATCCAACGTCGTGGCCGGTTATTCGGCTTCCGAGCACGGCTCGCGTAAGAAAATGGGCGGGCAATGATCTACCTGATATATGGTACCGACGACTATCGCGCCCAGGCCGAAGCGGAGGCGGCGGCACGGGCCGCGCTGCCGGACGGCGATCTCGGCGCGATCGCGCGGCTCGACGGGTCGTCGGTCACCTGGGAAGCGGTGCGATCCGCCTGCGCGAATCAATCTCTGTTCTCTACCGTGCAGGTAGTGCTAGTGCGCGGACTGCTAGGTCGGTGGGCGGCGCGGGGTGACGATGGGGCCGGCGCGAACCGACCGGCCGCGCAGGCATTCGCAGGCTTTGCAGGCACTCTGGCGGATACAACCCACCTGATTCTGCTTGAGGGCGAGTTGCGCGTGGACAATAAGTACCTTAAAGCGTTGACTGCTTTAGGGCCGGAGCTGGCCGGCGTGAAGAACTATGCCCGCCTCAAAGACGCTGCCCTGATGGAGTGGATTATCCGCGAAGCACGTTCGCGAGGAGGGCGCATCGACAGCGATGCGGCCGACCTGCTGGCGGCGCGGTTGCCCGACAGCGC
>JAICHN010000015.1 GCA_025924845.1 Chloroflexota bacterium
TGATTGATTTGGGCCATACCCGGCCGCCGCGGTTGGTCCCTTCCTTGCGACCGCTGTCGCTGGTCCCATAAAATCCGCGCCGTTCGACTCTCCCACCCGGCCGCGGCCGGACCCGTCCCGCCCACCCGGCCGCGGCCGGAGGCCTGCCTTGCCTTACCCACGGTAGATATTCCTTGCCTTGATGAGCACCGCTCCGCCGGTGATTCCTAACCGATCAGGAGAAGCGCTCAAGGGCCTCCTCCGCCCGCTCCGACAGCGCGGGAGCCAATTCGCCAAAACTCTGGTGCGCCCGCCTAAAGGCAGCGGCGAAGCCGGCTTCATCGCCGGCGCGGGCCAGGGCGGCAAGCTCAGTGAGCGATGCCGCGAGTCCTTCCAGCAATGCTGGAGCCCAGGGATTGCCTACCACGAGTCCGGCATACAGCTTGGGATCCTGGCTGAGAATACGGGCCGCCAGCCCCAGTTGCAGACGCAAGGTGGGACTGGCCCAATCCATCGCTCGCCCCGGATCCATCCCCACCTCGCTCATTGTCCGGCAGAGTGCCACGTAGAGGCTATGGAGGAGGGCTTGCACCACGGCCATCGCCTGGTCATGCTCGGCCGGCGTGGTTTCACGCACGCTCATGCCCGCCTCGCGCAGCCGCTCTACCAACCAGGAAGCCCAGCGCTCGCCTCGCACCCTTGCCGTCACCACCGGCAGGCCACGTACCTCGCGTACCGATGGCCCGAATACAGGATGAGCGCACAGCGCCTCGCCGGTACAGCCGGCCAGCGCCGCGGCGGACGGCCCCATGAGTGAGGCGATGCTAACCAACGCCTGATCGGCGCCTATCAAAGGGGCCAGGGCTTTCGCAACGGCCGGAGTCGAGGCCAGGGGCACCGCGACGAAGGTCAAGTCCGCTGTTCGCGCTACCTCCTCGTTACTTAAGGCTGTGGCGTGGTCGCTGTATGCTACCGCGTAGCCGCGCTCCTCCCAGAACCGACGCAGCCAACGCCCCATCTGGCCGGCACCGCCCACCACTCCGATCCTCAGGCTCACGCCGTCCTCGTGGGCATTTTAATCCTGCCGCCCGGAGCCCACGGCGGTGCCCGCCGACACGCTCTCGTAGACGGGGGTGAGCCAGTGGGCATAGCGGGGCTGATTCCCCTTGACCGTCGCGAAATACACCTCTTGTAGTTTCCGCGTGAGCGGGCCCAGGTGCCCCGTGCCTACCACTCGGCGGTCCACTTCGATCACCGGTGTGATCTCGGCGCCGGTCCCACACAGGAACATTTCATCGGCGGTATAGAGCTCGGTGCGGTTAATGGCCCGTTCCACGGTAGGAACCCCAAGTTCGGCTTCGGCCAGCGTGCTGATCGTATGCCGAGTGATGCCCTCTAGAATGTTGTCGCTGATCGCAGGGGTATGCAGCACTCCGTCGCGGATGATAAAAAGATTCTCCGCGCTGCCCTCGGATACGAAGCCGCTGTCGGTTAGCATGATCGCCTCATCGAAGCCGTTCTGTACAGCCTCATTCTTGGCGAGCGCCGCATTGATATAGCCGCCGGTTATCTTGGCGCGCGGCGGCACGGTGTTATCGGTGGAGCGGCGCCACGAGCTGATCGCGCAACGAATCCCTCCATCGTTCTCGATGTACTGGCCAAACGGCACGCAAAACATAGTCAAGGCATCCGGCACGCCCATCATCTTCACGCCGATGCCCGTCCCGCTCTTATAGACCAGCGGGCGGATATACAGGTCGCCGTGTAGATCGTTGCGCCGGACCAGATCGACGGCGAGCGCACATAGCTCATCTGCCGTATAGGGTACGTTGCAACAAATAACGTGAGAGGACTGCAGGAGGCGGCGCATGTGGTCGCGAAGCCTGAACACGGCGACCCCACCGCCGGCGGTCGCATAGCCTCGTATGCCCTCGAAGCAGCCGGTGCCATAGTTGAGGGCATGGGTCATCACGCTCACTTTCGCCTCGGCGGCGGGGACAAAGCGGCCATCGAAGAAGATCACCTGCTCGGTATCCATGATGCCTCTCCTCTCAGTCGATTGCGGTGCGCTCAAATACGGTGCTGAATTGTCGCGCGAACGCCTGCCCTACCGGTCCCACATCCACGGCCCGACCGAGCTCCATGGCCATGCTGGTCATGCGCAGGTCCTGATGACCACACGGGTTGATATGGCCAAAATAGCTCATGTCGGGTTGCACGTTGAGCGCCATGCCGTGCAAGACGACCCAGCCGCGCAGCGACATGCCGATCGAGGCGATTTTCCGCTCACCCACCCACACGCCGCGATCCGAGTCGTCTCGCCGGGCCGCGATGGACCATTCGGCCAGGGTGCGAATGATTGCCTCCTCCACCCGCGTTACCAACAACTTGATGCTGCGCTCGGGCGGCTGAAGTTTGATGATCGGATAAGCAATGAGCTGGCCGGGACCGTGGTAGGTCACCTCGCCGCCGCGCTCAGTGCGACAGATGCCGACGCCCCGGCGGCGAAGCGTCTCGTCGTCCGCCAGGATGTGCCGGGGATCCGAGTTGCGGCCCAAAGTATAGACGTGAGGATGCTCGACCAGAAAGAGCGTGTCGGGCGCCTGGTCTAGAACGCGAGCGCGATGAAGCCGGCGCTGTTCGGCCAGCGCGTCCTCATAGGGCATGGTCGCCAGACGGACCACGTGAAGGGACGCGACAGTGGAGGATGAGTTGAGGTCGGTGGGGTTACTTGGCGCCTGCATGATGCCCTGATCGTAGCACATTACGCCGGGATCCTCGGCAATTTCGATCGAGTGGCCTGATTCCCCGCTACACCCCGCCATTGCGGCAGCCGCGTCAACCACTCCGGTACACTGGAGAGAAGGGCGCAACCTTCACCCTAACATCGGGATGGTGACGCCTGAAAATTGTTAAGCACGTCGGCTTGGGAGATCGATGACTGTCCCTTTGAAGAACCGCGACCAGATCGCGCGCTTGCGCGAGGCGGGGCGCCTGGTTGCTGACACCTACGAGGTGCTGCGCGACTACATCGTGCCCGGCATCAGTACCGCCGAGTTGGATGGGATCGCCGAACGCTACATTCGGAGGCGCGGCGCCAAACCGGTCTATAAGGGCTATCAGCCGACCGTTCGTCGGGGTAGGCGCCCTCCGCCGTTCCCCGGCACCATTTGCACCGCGATCAACGATGTGATCTGCCATGGGTTGCCCAGTCCACGGGCGCGACTGCGCGATGGCGACATCATCGGCATCGATATCGGCGTGCTATACCAGGGATGGATAGGCGACTCGTGCGTCACCTTTACCGTGGGATCGGTGGATGCCCGTTCGCGGAAGCTGGTAGAGGTCACCCGCGCCAGCCTGGATCGAGGGATCGCCCAGGCACGGGCGGGCGGGCGCATGGGCGACATCGGCGCCGCGATCCAGGCATACGCCGAGCCGCTGGGTTTTTCCGTGGTGAGCGAGTACGTCGGCCACGGAGTGGGTCGTCTCCTGCACGAGGAGCCCAACGTGCCGCATACCGGCAACGCCGGCACCGGTCTGGAACTGCTGCCGGGGATGGTCTTCACCATCGAGCCCATGATTAATATGGGAGCGAGCACCACCGAAGCGCTAGCTGATGGCTGGACGGTGCGAACCAAGGATCGGAGCCGATCGGCCCAGTTCGAACATATGGTGGCCATCACCGAGAACGGGCCGGAGATTCTGACCGGACTGTAACGATTGACGACGGCACATTCGTGTGCTAATGTACGTGCGGTAAGCGCTTACTCAGCAGAACCTCGATTATTCGTCCGTTAGATCGTCCGTGCCGAATCGGAGTTCAATGGGATCACGGCAATCACGTGAGCGCGCCACCATTCACGATGTAGCCGATCTGGCCGGCGTCTCCACCGCCACGGTCTCTCGCGTACTCAACGGCTCAGCCACGGTCCACGAGATCCTGGCCGATCGGGTACGCGCCGCCATGCAAGATTTGCGCTACCAGCCAAGTCGAGCGGCGCGTACCTTGGCCGGCCGACTTTCGACCATCATCGGACTGGTGGTCATTGATATGCGGAATCCCTTCTTCCTGGAATTGATTCGCGGCACGGAGGACGTGGCCCAGCGCAACGGTTACCTCATTGTGCTGTGTAATTCGGCCGAGGATACGCGTAAGGAGCGGCAGTACATCGATGTGCTGTGTGCGGAGCCGGTCGCCGGCGCGATCGTCGTCCCCACGAGCGACCGCGAACCGGTACTGGCGCCTTTCACGGAAAGTAATATCCCTGTCGTCACCATCGACCGGCGGACCAGCGACGGCGCCGCCGATTCAGTGCTGATCGATAATGTAGGAGCGGCGCGTGAGGCCGTGACACATCTGATTGCCAACGGCTACCGACGGATCGGTTTGATCACGGGGCCGGAATGCACGACGACGGCGCGCGAACGGCGCCAAGGCTACCGCATGGCATTGCAAGACGCGGGAATCGCCGTCACCCCCGCATGGGAGCGGAGCGGGCCGTACACTGAGGATGCCGCGATCACCCTGGCCGGTGAACTGCTCGACCTGAACCCTCCACTTGAGGCTATCTTTACCGCAAACAATCGGCTCACCATAGGTACACTCCGTGCCGCCTACATGCACGGCTTACGCATCCCCGAACAACTCGCCGTGGTCGGTTTCGATGAAGTGCCGGGGAGTTTTCCGGGCGCCCTCTCCGTCACCACGGTCATTCAGCCCGCCTATGAACTCGGCGTCACGGCCGCGACCCGCCTCATTCAGCAACTGCAGCATCCGGATGGGGCGCTTCCCCGAGAATTCGTGCTGGCGCATCGACTGCGCGTCGGCGATTCTTCCCGTTCACGTGTACCTGTCGGCGCCCCTGTCGCGGGGTAGGATCGGCCGCCTCCATGAGGCGGCCTGAGAATCTATAGTTCACCCAAGCGAAAGGAGTTGATGACTCACCCGCCGACCCAAGGCTCGGCATCCAACCACAGCGAGCATTACTTTCTCATCGCTCACCATTGTTACGCTATGATAGTCAGGCGTGGAGGTCGAAGATGACGATCAAACGACGCGAACTCCTACAGCGCGCCGCTGTAATGGGCGCGGGCGCCGCGGCGGCAGGCACCGGTGTGTCTTTGCTGAATCCCGAAATGCATGCCTTCGCCGCCGAGGCTGGCAAGCCGCTCAGTGCTTTCCGCTTCGTGACCATTGTGAAGACGGTTGCCTCGCCCTACTGGTCGATCGTACTGGCCGCCGCGAAGCACGCGGCGAAGGACCTTGGCGCGCAAGGACTCCACTACACGGGCGGCCCGTCCGAGGCCGACATCGCCGCTGAAGTCAAGCTCCTCGAGAACGCCATTGCCCAGAAACCTGACTTTATTGTCTGCGCCCCGACCGACAAGACCGCCCTGAACGCCACTATCGCCAAGGCATACAACGCGGGCATCAAGGTGATCTTGATCGACTCGGATGGGGTGGGGGCGCCGCGCACCGCCTTCCTTTCCACCGACAACTTTGCGGCGGGCACACTCTGTGCCGACGCACTCGCCGCCTCGATCAAGGCCAAGACCGGATCGGCCTCGGGACAGATCGCCTATGCGACGTTCCAGTCCAACGTGGGCTCGCTTACCCTGCGCGACAACGGGTTCCTCGCCGGGCTTAAGAAGTATCCGGGCCTGAAGATCGTCGCGCATAAGGATGGCGCGGGTGACGCGAGCGAGCTGTCCGCCGTGAATGCTGCCGCTAACACGATCGCCGCCAATCCCAATTTGGTAGGCTACTTCGGCGACAACCTGCAAATGGTCGAAGGCGCCGCCAAGGCGTTCAAGGAGAAGGGGGTCAGCACCAAGAAGATGTCGTTGGTCGGCTTTGACAGTGACGACACACTGGTGGCCGAACTGAAGGCCGGCCAGGTCGATGGCCTCCTGCTCCAGGATCCCTACATGATGGGGTACGGCGGCGTGTGGTACGGCGTAATGGCCTCTATCGGGATTAAGGTACCGCTCGCCCTGGACACCGGCGCCGTCGTCGCCACTACGGCAACGGCAAACTCGCCGTTGGTCCAGGGACTGCTGTCGCCGTTGGGCAAGCCGGGGCGCGGCCTCGGTCTCTAAAACACGGGTAGTAACGCGCAGTGAAAGGCGGGACGGCGACGTAACGGCGCCGTCGTCCCGCCTCTCCAGTCCGTGGGGATAAGACTCTTGGCTGATTCGACCTTGTCCGTTCTGCCTCCCGGCGAGCCGATCGCGGACCTTGCGAGCGCTCGCGGTGATCGGCTTTCTACCTGGCTTGCCGCCCGCGTCGATTTGGTTCTCCGTTTGGGCTTGTTAGGCATCATTGTTATCGTGGCTATCTTCTTTGCCCTGGATACGATCCCTACCGGTCACCTCTCGGATATTGGTCAGTCCATCTTTCTCAGTCAGGGTAACCTGCAGGACATCGGCCGGCAGATGGCGGTGGTGGGAGTAATCGCCATCGGCGAAACGTTCGTGATCATTACTGCCGGCATCGATCTATCGGTCGGTTCCTTAATTGGCCTCACCGGCGTCCTCTGCGGCGAAGCATTCCTGAACGGCTGGTCCACTCCGGTCGTAATCTTCTCCGTGTTGCTCTTCGCGCTGGTGATCGGCCTGATCAACGGCTTGTTGGTGGATCTCGGTCAGATCCCTCCGTTCATTGTCACCCTCGGCATGCTTGGCATCCTGCGCGGCGCCGCCTATTTGGTAACGGAAGGGCAGAATCTGGCCCTTTCACCGACTGGTGAGCCTACCCCATTCACTGCCTGGATTGAAAATACTATCTTCGGCCTTCCCAACATATTTATCGTGTTCGGACTCGTCGCCTGCGCCGCCGCAGTCTTCCTCCGCTTTACCCGCCGCGGCCGGTATATCTACGCCCTTGGCAGCAACCCGGAGTCGGCCCGCCGCGCCGGCATCAACGTGCGAGCTACCATTCTCACCGTGTATGGCCTTAGCGGTCTGTTGGCGGGTGTTGCCGGCCTCCTGCTCACCGGCAGGCTGGGCACGGCCAACCCTAACGCCGGCACCAGTTACGAGTTGGACGCCATAGCCGCCACCGTGCTCGGCGGCGCCAGTTTGTTCGGGGCGCGCGGTACCATGTTGGGCACCTTTCTCGGGGTGGTGCTGGTCAATATGCTCGCCAACGGTATCGACATCGACCCTCATGCCATCGACCCGCACATGCAGCAGGTGGTTGAGGGCGCGCTCCTGATTATTATCGTCTGGATCGACCAGTGGCGGAAACGCCGTGTCGTATCGGCTTAGCCGGATCGGGGATTATACATGCAGGCACATCTGGTCGATGGGCGAGTCCCGGTCCTGGAGGCGAACGCCGTGGCGAAGCGCTATGGGAGCGTGAGCGCGCTGGAGGGCGTCGACTTTGAGGTCTTTCAAGGGGAGATCTGTGCCTTAATCGGCGACAATGGGGCGGGAAAATCGACGCTGGTCAAGATACTGGCCGGTGCCGTCCGTCCCGACAGCGGAGTCCTCAAGTTTCGCGGTAAAGTAGTGGATTTTCGCAGCCCACGCGATGCGCGGGCGGTCGGCATCGAGACGGTGTACCAGGACCTTGCCCTGGCGCCGGACCTCGACGTAGCGGCGAATCTCTTCCTCGGCCGAGAGATCAAGCAGCCCGGCATCCTTGGCTTTTTTGACTTTTATAATCAACGAGCAATGCGAGCGGCAGCCGACGGCCACCTCAGGGAACTCAAGGTCAATCTGCGATCGATCCGGCAATCGGTGGAGACGCTCTCCGGAGGTCAGCGCCAATCGGTCGCCGTGGCCCGTGCCGTCTTCTGGAGCAAGGAGGTCGTGATCCTCGACGAGCCAACCGCCGCTCTGGGCGTTGCTCAATCGGGCATGGTCCTGTCGCTCATGCAACGGGTGCGCGATGCCGGCACGGCCGTCATCTTCATCAGCCACAATATGCCGCATGTATTCGAGGTAGCGGATCGAATGATCGTGCTGCGCCGTGGGCGCCGGGTGGGAACCCTTAACCCAGGGTCGGCCACCATGGAACACGTGGTCAGCCTGATGACGGGAGCCGTTCAGGCGCACGAGGATCCGGCGCCCCCAAGCCCGTCCGCCTGATCAAGGAATGATTATCTCCTTCACTTGACCAGGGCGGGGCGGCGCCGCCAACAAGGCCGGCAGTTGGTCGAGCCCGTGCTCGGACGTGATCAGTGAGATCAAATTCAGGCGCCCGGAAGCGGCCAGCTCCACGGCCCGCCCGTGGGTGAGCGGGTTGAGATACGATCCGATCACGCGCAACTCGCGGGCGAACAGGTCGTACGGGCGCACGGCCGCGACCGTATCGGGCGGGGGCACTCCGATTACCACTACGGTCCCCCCTCGGCGCGCCGCGGCCACGCTCTGCTCGAACGTCTCCACCACGCCCGCGCACTCCAGCACCACATCGGCCCCGCCCGGTACCAGTCCACCCGGCCCGGTAAGGGCAGCCTGCACATTGCCGACCTGAGGATCGTAGGCGCCGGTGGCGCCCAGTCGCAGAGCCAGACTCCGCCGCTCGGCCTGGCGAGTGACGAGCACTACCGATATGGCGCCGGCAAGCGCGGCAAGCTGTACCATGATTTGCCCAATTACTCCGCCCCCAAATACGATGACGCGCATACCCGGGACGATCGCCGCGTGGTCCAGTCCGCGCAGGCAGCAGGCCAGCGGTTCGCACAACGCTCCCAGAGTAGTGGACAGGCCGGAGGGCAGGTTATACACCTGTCGCTCCGGCGCGACCACGTATTCGGCCAGCCCTCCGTCGAGGTCCACTCCCAGCGCCACCCGACGCGGACACAGGCAAGGTTCCCCGCGCCGACACTCGCCACACACACCGCACGAGATGTTCGGATCGACAGTCACTTTCGCCCCCGGCCGGATGGCACAGCCCGCGCCGACCGCAGTCACCGTCCCGGCGAACTCGTGTCCCGGGGTAAGGGGCAGCAATGCCGGGTAGTCGCCGTGAAAGATATGACGGTCCGTCCCGCAAATGCCGCATGCCTCGACTCGCACTACCACGCTGCCCGCTTGGATCGAGGGTTCGTCAATGTCGATCACCCGCAGGTCTTCAACCGCCTCCAGGCGCGCCGCTCTCATTTTTACCTCTTAGCGGAAGTGAATGGAAATTGGGCGCGTCCCATGGAGGCGCTGGAACCGCTCGCGGGTGAGGCGCATTTGCACATCAACGTAGTATCCGGCCCGGCCGCTGAACTTGCGGGAACTCCCGACCATCTCGAATCCGCACTTCTTGTAGCACGCCTGGGCACGGGCGTTGGAAGCATAGGTCGTGAGGATCATGGCATTGAGATTGGTGTAGCGGAAGAGGTGCCCCATTAAGGTGAGAATGGCCTCTGTACCATAGCCCCGACTCCAGCACGAGCGCTCACCGATATAGATACCGAGTTCGGCTTGACGACGTTCGTAGATCAAGTTGAAGTAGGAGACGATACCGATCATCGTCCCCCCCTCGTCGAGAATGACATAGCGATCGCGGCGCGCGTCATGATTATCGCACCAGGTAACCACCTCGGCCTCGAACTGGGCCAGCGTTGGCGCAGCCGGCACGCTGCCGCTCCAAAACTGCAACTCGTCGTCCTGGCCCCAGCGAAATTGACGCAGCACCTCTTCCCGGTTGAAGCCAAGCGACACATGACGGAGCGTAACCCGGGGACCTACCATGTACGCCGGAGATACTACACTCCTGAGCCACTCTTGAGGCGCTTCTTCGATTCGCACGGCACGATTATAAACCAGTGGCCGATGCCCGGCAATCAAGGAATGGGGGGACAAAGGGCCACTTTTCGCGGATTCTCCTTCCCGTTTGCCGAATATGCGTACCGGTCGGCCTCGACGAGTCCGGCTCACCTCTCGCGATCCAGCCACGCCGTTAGCTCCTCCAGAGGCGCCGCGTTCCACACATCCTCGCGCCGCGCTCCGCCGCGACGGGCTGTACGCACCCCATATTCCATCAG
The DNA here is from genome assembly GCA_025924845.1 of Chloroflexota bacterium. The sequence goes on from JAICHN010000015.1 coordinate 9,969, forward strand.
GTCCAGATGGTCAACCGCATGGGCATCCGTATCGATGGTCACCTTCACGCCTGCCTCCAGGGCAAGGCGTATGTCGGCATCTCGGAGGTCGAGGCGCGACGGATTGGCGTTGACCTCCATGGCGGTTCCGGTGCGTGCGGCGGCGGCGAACACTGCTACGCGGTCGAACTCCACGCCCTCGCGCCCCCCGACGATGCGCGTGCTGGGATGACCGATGATGTCCACATGGGGGTTCTCCACGGCGCGCAAAAGGCGGGCGGTCGCCTCGGCGGGTGATTGGTTCATCGCGGAATGAATGGAGCCGATTACCAGGTCCAGTTCCGCCAGTACCTCATCCGAAAAGTCCATGGCGCCGTCCGCCCGAATATCCACCTCCGAGGCGGCGAGTACTCTGATGTCCGGATACCGTGCCGCCACCTCGCGAATGGCGGCTCTCTGCGCTCGCAAGCGTTCGGGAGTGAGCCCACGGGCAATGCCCAGCCCCCCTGAATGATCCGAGATCGCCATATAGCGATAGCCGCGAGCCCGCGCCGCCTGAATCATTTGCTCGATGGTGGCCGTGCCATCGCTCCAGTCCGTGTGGAGGTGTAAATCACCCCGCAGATCGGCCAACTCCACCAAACGCGGTACCTCATGGCGGAGGGCCAGTCGGATCTCGTCCGTGCCCTGGCGAAGCTCGGGTGGAATGTATTGGAGGCCAAGCGCGCCGTAAAGCGCTTCCTCGGTCTCAAACCGCTGTATGGCGCCTGTCTGGCTGTCCTCGATGCCGTACTCGGAGATTTTTAGCCCGCGCGCCACGCCGTATTCGCGCAACTGAATGTTGTGCTGTTTGTTCCCGGTAAAATGCTGGAGAAGCGAGCCGTAGTCCGCCGTCTCCACAAGGCGAAGGTCGAGCTGGAGCCCGCCCGCCAGGATCACGCTGGTCTTGGTGCTGCCGCTGCCCAGCACGCGGTCCACTTCGGGGAGCTTCACGAGCGCATCCATGACGGCGAGGGGGTCGTCGGCCACGCCTACCAGGTCGAGGTCGCCCACGGTGTCCTGATAGCGGCGGAGGCTACCCGCCGGGTCCAGGCGGCGCAGCCCTCCCCCGGCTTGCAGGGCCGCCATGACGCTCTGGACCAGGGGTAGCGCTTCACCCAGGGGCAGCCGCCCGGTCCGTGCCTTAAACGCGGTGATATTACGCAAGATGCTCGCCGCCGTCTTGGCGCCCACGCGTGGCAAGGCGGCAAGGCGCCCATCTCCGGCCGCGATTTCCAGATCGGCGAGTGAGACCACCCCCAGTTCGCGATAGGCGCGGGCTGCAAGTTTGGGACCAACGCCGGGAATCTGCAAGAGAGCGGTCACGCTGGCCGGATACTGCTGGTGGAGCGCGGTCGTCAGCACCGTCGTTCCGGTCGCCTCAATTTCCTTGACATGGTCGGCGATGGAGGCGCCGATGCCGGGGATGCCCGCCGGATCGCGGGCCAGGAGGGCGCTTACCGGCTCGGCCAATCCTTCCACGGCGTCGGCGGCGCGGCGGTAGGCGCGGATGCGGAAGATATTTTCCTCCGTCATCTCCAGCAGATCCGCGATCTCCCGCAGTCCGGCGGCGATTTGCGCGTTACGCATGGCATGTTCCTCCCCTAAACTGTACCAATTTGCCAAAAACCGATCATGTACCTTGGACAACGTCCCGCAACTAAGTTATACTAATGTGGCGGTGGAGGAATGCAGTTCATGGAGGGCTACACCATGAAGGAACAGAAGGGCAAGGGCGGCTCAACGCTCTATGCGATCAACAAGACGGCGGGTAAGGCATTCCGAAAGTCCAACGAGGCCGGCGAATGGGAAGCGGTAGACCCCAAGTCGATCACGGGGAGCGCCGCGCTCGAACGAGCCGGTCACGAAAAGATTGGGAATAACTGGTTCTCGATCTACAAGGCGGGTGCCTAGGCTCCGGTTACTGTCCACGTACCGATGTGAGAGACCCCCGGTCTTTATCCAGGAATCCGCCGCACTTGTATTTCTCCTGGAGGACTGGGGGCCACTCACCGGTCAGCTTCGCGTGGGTGCGTGCTCCACGATGTACCGCACGACGTCGCGGGAATCGGTCCCGGGCGTGAACACCGCTGCTATGCCGGCTGCAATCAAGGTCGGAATGTCGGAGGTGGGTATGGTGCCGCCCGCCAAAATCAAGATGTCACCCGCTCCCCCGGCCCGCAGCAGCTCCACGGTGCGCGGCAGCAACGTGAGATGCGCGCCCGACAGAATGCTCAGGCATACTACACTCACGTCTTCCTGTATGGAGGCTGCGGCGATCTGTTCGGGTGTCTGACGCAGTCCCGTATAGATGACCTCCATGCCGGCGTCCTTGAGCGCGTGCGCGATGATCTTGGCGCCGCGGTCGTGGCCGTCCAGACCGGGCTTCGCTACTAGAACTCGTAAGCGCCTGGTCTGCTCCCGGTCAGCCTCTTCATTGCCGCTCATAAATCTCTGACTCCCTGCCGAGGCTCCTCGGCCGACCAGCCGCTAGGCCGGCTTTACCACCAGGTACACCACGGCGCCGTTGAAGCGCGCCACGGGGCGGAAGTAGGCGGGATAGCGCCTGATCACCGGTCGGAGGTACAGCTTGGTGGTATAAGTCCAGTTGAAGTCATCATATACCACATAATCGCGATGCTCAGCGGTCAAATCCTTGAGCATCGCCGTCTTATCAAAACTGTAGGGGTAATTGCGCGACGGCAGGCCCGTCCAGAGATACAGCAAGTTCGGACTTCGATTGATCACCGTGCTGCCGCCGGGCGCGTGCGTTTTGAGCCATACCGCCGCGGCATGAAAGTCGCGCCAATCAGCATAGGCCGGCCATTCGCCAAGCAGGCCAGCCTCATAGTGATACCCCACGTGACGCTCGCTGAGCGCCGTGTGCAACGTCCACAGCCCCGGCCGCCCGCCAAAGGGGATCAGGATGCAGGCGGCGACCAGCCGCGGATCGAGCCGCCGAAAGGCCCAGGGCAGCGAGGCCAGGAAGCGGAAAGCCTGGGCCAGATAATAGAAGAGGAAGGGAAGGATCGGTACGGCGAATCGCATGTCCTTCCAGGGCCACAGTAGGACGACCGCCACATAAAAGACCAGATAGGGTTCGGCCAGGGAGCGGCGCCTGATCAGCGAGTAGACGAAGCCACCCAGGGTAACCCAGAGCAGGGGCAGCGCGATGCTCCCCAGGATGTAGACGCCATCCCAGCCCGTCCCCAGCACCATACGCTGAAACTGCTCGGCATAATAGGTGATGTTCCCGCCCACGCGTGACCATAGATCGCCGGTGCTGACCTGGCCCGCTTCCGGAACATATGCCTGCTTGAGCAGAAACTGACCCAGGTAGTTATGGCCTTCGCCCGAGAAAACCAGCCGATTGCGCAGCGTCCACCCACCTGCCGTGATCAGGAGCACGGTCCCCACTGCCGGCACCTTGGCTACGCGCTTTCGCCATGCGGCACGCGTCCTCGGTATCGGCGCGGCGAGAAGTAGGTACAGCGGCAAGGCCAGGCACAGGCTCAAGCCGATGGTGCGGGTGAGAAACGCGGCCGCCGTGGCCAGCGCCGCGATCAGGCCCACCTTCGTGTAGGCGCGGTCTTGTTTCGCATAGATGTCGGCGAACCAGCATGCCGCGACGGTAAAGAACAGATAGGGTATCTCGGTAAGTACTTTGTGCGAGTACTCCCAGAATAATTCCGAGGAGCCCGCCGCCACAGTCACCACGAGGGCCAGGGGCGCGCTGGCCAGCCATTGGCGAAACAGGAAGAAGCACCAGATCAGCGCCGCGAGAGCGAAAGCGGTGACGAGCATCTCCATGAGCAATACCGCTCCGGTACCCCAGATCCCGACAATCGGCGCCAGAAACAGGGGGAACAGGAACGGATACTGCGCCTCGACGCGCGGTACGGGGCTCTGAATGTCGGTATAGCCGTGGCCCATTACCAGCGATTTGGCAAGGGTAATGTAGACCGCGTTGTCGCCATCAACGCTGAGGTTATTGGTGAGGCTGACCATATACATCCCCGCCATGCCGCACAGCGCGCCCACGCAAATTGCGATAAAGGCGTACCGCCAAAGCGGCCAGGCGGCGACAGCGGAAAGCCCTCGGGTCGGGGGCGCGGGGGTGACTGCTGAACCAAGAAGGGAGGGATCGGCCACATACACCGGCGGAGCCCGGCGATCCGGCAGCGATGCCATCCCTAGAGCGCCCGTCCCACCGCCGCCGCTACCGCCGGTAGCTCCGTCATCATGTGGGCAAACGCCTCGGGCCGCAGCGACTGCGCCCCGTCCGACCAGGCTTGATCGGGCCTTGGATGTACCTCAATTAAAAGCCCATCCGCCCCTACGGCGACCGCGCCCTTGGTCATAACCGCTACCAAACCGTGGCGGCCCGTGCCGTGACTGGGATCCACGACGACAGGCAAGTGGCTCAGCTCCTTGATGATGGGGACTGCCGTCAGATCGAGCAGATTGCGGCGTAAACCAACGTCGTCCATCACCGGCAAACCGCGCTCGCAGAGAATGACGTCCCGATTGCCCTCGCTCAACACGTACTCGGCGGCGAGCAGCCAATTTTCGATGGTCGGGTACATACCACCCCGCTTCACCAACACCGGCTTTTTGGAACGCCCCGCTTCGCGCAAAAGGGCGTAGTTCTGCATGTTGCGGGCGCCGATTTGCAAGAGATCGGCGTAGGAGGCCACCAACTCGACATCATGGGGATCCATGACCTCGGTCACGATGGCGAGATTAAAGCGATCGCGTGCCTCGGCCAGAATCTTCAGCCCATCCTCACCGTGTCCCTGAAAATCGTATGGCGAGGTACGTGGCTTGAAAGCCCCACCGCGGAGCACGGAGGCGCCGGCCGCTGCCACCGCCTCGGCCGTGACCATCACCTGCTCCCTGGTCTCCACCGAGCAGGGGCCGGCCATCACCACGACGCGTTCGCCGCCCACTTCCACGTCGCGAACCTTCACGACCGTGGACTCGGCCTGAAATTGCCTGCTGGCCAGCTTATAGCGCGAGGTAATCGGTACCACTCGCTCCACGTACTCGAGCGCGGCCAGACCCTCGGCCAGCACCGCCTTCCGGCTCTCCGGGACGCCGATGGCGCCGATTACCGTATGCTCGGTGCCGGAAATGTTCGTACCATAGCCCAGTTCGGTTAAACGTGAGACCACATAATCGCGGTCGGCGGTCGAGGTCCCGATCTTCAGGATAATAATCACTCTAATATGCCTCTTGGGGTTGTAGGATCTTCCCCGGCCGCGCCTGCCCATGCCGCGGATGAGCAGATCACGCCTGCCGGCAGTCGTCGTGAAGTGTCCCACACGCGGCGTATTCAGTACAAGGAAGCCATACACCGATTCAAGTATCGGCGAGCCGCTCCACCCACAACTGGTCGACCGCCGCCCGCGTCGCTCGGTAGTCGAAGCCCCGCCTGGTAAGGTAGCCGGCCATGCGCCGCCGGAAGGTTTCCTCATCCAGGGCAAACATGGAGCGGAGCCGTTTGCGGCCCGCGTCGAGTGCGAGGCCCGCCTCATCGCCCATCTCGGCGCCGGCAAAGGTTTGGTCAATCACCTCGCGATTCACCCCTTTACGCCGCAGTTCCTGCTCGAGAACGCGCGCCGATCGCGGGCTGAATGCGGTGCGATTCTCCACCCAGAGCGCGGCAAAGCGCCGGTCATCCAGCAGGCCCTGGTGCTCCAGCTCGGCCAGCGCGGCGTCGATGATCTCCGGTTCGAGCTGCGCGCGACGGAGGCGCACACGAACTTCTCCCGCCGTTCTAGGCCGGTGCGCCAGGAAGCGGTTGGCGATGACCAAGGCTTCACCCATGCGGGCCGAGGCCCGCAGTTCGGCCACAGCCTCGTCGGTCAAGGTCATGCCGACCCTAAGGCCAAGCTGATCGGCCACTCGCTGGGGAACGGCGCCGAGCGATTGCCCATCCACCTCCAGGTCCAGGTATCCTGAAGGTCGGGTGGCCGGGAAGATATTGGTCAAAACGGCCATGCACACTCTCCGGGGAATCCACTCGTAGCCATTACACGTAGTATGCCCAGGATGCATACTTGGTACCAGGCCGGGACCGAATCAGGCGCGCGATCGGCCTTGACGTATAGCGAATCGCGCCGGTATCGTGTGCCTGAATCCTGGGAGTACCGCGACGGAGGCCGACTGCATGAAAAGCAATCCCACAGCGCGCCTGCGGGTGGCTTCCGCCTCGGCGCCCGACTATCCGGCGGATGACGCGCAGCCGAAGGAAAATCCCTTCTCCCGCATCTTTCCTCTTCCTAACCTCCCCACGCTGGATGTCGTGCTCATCGCCGCCTTGCTGATTGGCGGGCTCTTCCTGCGCCTTGTGGTGCTGGGTGACCGGCCTTTGCATCACGACGAGAGCCTGCATGCCACCTATTCGTGGTACCTCATGGGCGCACCCAATCCCCAATACAACTACGACCCCATGATGCACGGGCCACTGCAGTTCCACATGATCGCCTTCTTCTATTCGCTGTTCGGCTCCAGCCCCTTTACCGCTCGTCTGTGGTCCGTTACCTGTGGTACGGCGCTGATCGCCTTGCCCCTGCTGCTCTATCGGCAACTGGGTCGCTGGACCACCTTTATTTTCATGGCCATGTTGTGCCTATCCCCGGTCACCCTCTACTTCAGTCGATTCGCGCGCGAGGATATGCAGTACGCGCTCTTCACGATTCTGCTCGTGGTGAGCATTATTCGCTTCGTACTCGACCACAAAGAGGAGCGCCCGGCCCACTATCGCTGGCTCTACGTCGTAGCCCTGGCCTTCATCATGGCCTATGCCGCCAAGGAGAGCATTTATCTCACCGCCGCCGTCTTGGGCGCGTTCATCGGGGCGCAACTGGCCCTGGAACTGGTAGAGGGATCCTGGTGGGCGGGGCCTGCCGCCGGCTTGGCCCTGATGGCGGCCGGCGCGCTTGGCCACCAGCTGAGCGTAGCGGCGCTTGGCGCGCTGGTAATTGCCGCGGTCCTGATCATTCAGCTCTGGGTAAGTCCAAAGTCAGGGATGCTGGCGGACGCCATGCGCGCCACGCCCTGGCGGGCCTGGACTATTTCGGGCGCCATCATCGTCCTCATGTTCGTCTTGCTCTACTGGCCGATTGGCCACCCCGCCTCCTGGGCGTTCATTCCGGGCAGTAATCAGGTCACCACGACCGTGGCAATCGAAGGGGCGCCGCCCTGCAATGACTCCTCGCCCAACGGCGCGGGCTTTGTTGGTGGGCTCCCCCCCTGTCCCAAGTTCACCTACAGTACCGACGGTCTGCTCGGCGGCCTGCAGTACTGGCAGGAGCAGCAATTGGTGGCCCGCGGCGGTCAACCCTGGTTTTACTACCTTTTGATCATTCCCCTCTACGAATGGACCATCGTGCCTTTCGGGATCATCGGCGCCGTCTATATCCTACGAAAACGCCGCGACATGATGCATCTGCTCCTTCTCTGGTGGTTCGTCGCCACGCTGGCTATTTATTGCTATGCCTCGGAAAAGATGCCCTGGAACTCACTGCACCTCGTGGTGCCTATGGCCGCGCTGGCGGCGATCGGCCTGTGGGTGTCGGTCACCCATGTAACCCGTTGGGTCCGCTATCTCGCAATCGTCGCCGCAGTGATCACCTCGTTGTTTACCCTCCATAACTCGTTCATGCTTTCCTATGTGAACGGGGCCAATCCGGTCGAGATGATGGTCTACGTGCAGACCTCGAAGGACGTGCCCGCCGTTTACAGCGAAATGCAAGACATACAGTCGCATCTGAACGGCACCGCCCTGCATTTGCAAGTTGACAGTGACGATACCTGGCCATGGGCATTCTATCTGCGGGATACGTCGAAGTTCTGGATTGACGCCTATCCGACCGTGCCCGCGGATTACAAGGTCCCCGATCAGCCGGTGCTCCTGGTCAGCGACAGCAACTACCCGCAAATGGCCACCTCGCTGTCCCAGCACTACGTGGCCTTCCGCGAAAATCTGCGCTGGTGGGGTCCGGAGGAATACAAGGGCGCCTACGTCGATCGCTTCAATGCGCAGGGTAAGCGTGACTCTCGGCTGCAGCGCCTTGGTTTCTTCCTCAAGGATCTGGTAACGCCCAGCACCTGGGGCCACATTTTGCAGTGGGAGGTGCAGCGCCGCCCCTTCACGCCGACCGCGTGGGACAACTATGGCAACCAGACCGACTTCTACTTCGTGGTCCGCAAGGATTTGGTGCAGTACCTCTCACCCAAGTATCAGCAAATGGCCAAGCAGCAGCTTGCGGCGGAGCAGCAGGCCGACCCGTTCCTCAACAAGATGCACCCCTTGCAAGCCGATGCGGCCTACGGTCAGTCGGTGGCCGGAGGCACGTTCCAGAGCGCCGGACCGATCGCCGCCGATCCGCAAGGCAATTTGCTGGTCGGGGACCTCAGCGCCCATCGCATCGTAGTGCTTTCCCCTACCGGCAAGCTCATTCGGACAATCGGATCGGGAGGCAATGGCCCTGGCCAGTTCAACGCCAAGACGGCGCCCAGCATCGGCGGTATCGCCGTGGCCGCCAACGGCACCATTTACGCCACGGACACCTGGAACCAGCGGGTCGAGGAGTTTTCGCCCAACGGCACCTTTATCCGCTCCTGGGGCCGAAGCAACTTTGATCAGACCAACCTCAAGCCGGGCGATTTCTATGGGCCGCGCGGTATCGCGGTGGCCCCCAATGGGAACGTCTACGTAGCGGACACCGGCCATAAGCGCATTCAAGTGTTCGACCCGAACGGCAAGTTCCTGTCCGCCTTCGGCACCGCCGGAACCCAGCCTGGGCAGTTCAACGAGCCGAGCAGCGTGGCGATCGACGCCAAGGGCAACGTCTTCGTGGCCGACTTCTGGAACGAACGCGTACAGGAACTGACCGCCACCGGCACGCCGCTCATGATGTTCCCCGTGCAGGCATGGCAAGCGCAGAATTATGATGAGCCGCAGATCGCCGTGGATGGGGCCGGACGAATCTTCGTGCCCGATCCTCAGGGCTCGCGCATCCTGGTCTACACTCCGAAGGGCGCCGCCGATCTGGCCTGGGGCGGCTTCGGGACAGCGCTCGGTCAGCTTTCCAGGCCGCTTGCGGTGGTAAGCGCCGGCCATAACCTATTTGTCAACGATTCAGGGAACTCGCGCGTCCTGCGCTACACGGCGCCCTGAGGCGCGAAGGGAGGAGATCCAGTCCCATGGGTAAGGTTCAAGATGTAATGGAGCAAATGCTGCTCGGCACACGGGTACGGCAGAATCACGCGCTGGAACATGCGACGATTTCGTTGCTCAGCCAGCGGAATCCAAAGAGCATGTTGCGTGGGCGGTCCACCGCGAACGGTTTCTACGTGTATGGGGAACTGGAGATAGCCGATCTGCGCGAATGCGCCGTTGAGGCGCTGCAACGGCTGCGCAACGGTGAGCCGGAAATGGCTATTCATCCGCGCTGCGGGACCAATCTGGCGGTGGCGGGCATGATGGCCGGCATCTCCTCGGTGCTGGCGGGCGAGATTCCGCCCCGGCGCAACCGCTATAGCCGAGCGGTGCTCGCCTCCCTGTGCTCGCTGTTCTTCGCGCCGCCGGTGGGAATGTACGTGCAGAAGCGCTTTACCACCCAAACGCCCACCGAAGGTATGACCATAGTGGACGTGGCCAAGCGCGGCATGATCGGCAGGCACAGCTACTTTGTGAGCACGTCTTTCAGCAAGTAATCCGTTGGCTGCCCCTGCCCAGCGAAGGCAGCGCTGCAGGCCGTCACGCGGCAAATAAATCTGGCTGCGTCTACTCCCAAAGGGGGGGTATGCGCCTGCCGTGGAGCCGTGTATACTTGCGGCCATACCGCCCTTGTTGAGCGGGCAGATTAACAGACGGAAGGGACAAAAGGTCGTGGCGTATAACCAGAGCATCGCGGCGCCATACGCGGGGTCTACTACCGGCTATCCGGTCCACGTTGAGTTTCCAATCCTCGAAAGCCACAACAAGTTCTACGCGATTCCCATTGTTGGCTATGTCGTCCGATCAGTCATGCTCATCCCGTACATTATCGCCCTGATGGTATTGGCGCTGGTGGTCTCCGTGTGCCAATTGGTGGTTTGGATTCCCGTGATGACCGCCGGGCAATACCCGGCCTGGGCCTACAGGCTCAACTCCGGCTTGATTCGCTATGTGAAGCGGATGGCCTCGTTCCAATACGGCTTGACCGACCGCTACCCGTCCTTCAGCCTCGAAGATCACCCTGGAGACGGCGATGCAATGGTGGTTGTCGAGCCGCAACAAACCTACAGCCGGTTCTGGGCCATCCCCATTGTCGGCATTGTAGCCAAGGAGATCGTCCTCATACCCCACCTGATCATTCTGTACGTTCTGACCTATGTGGTGGGGATTGTGCAGTTGGTCACCTGGATACCGGTGCTCTTCGGAGGCAAGTATCCACTCTGGGGTTACCAGCTGGTCGGTGGTTACATTCGCTGGAGCGCGCGTGTCATGGCCTATGGCCTTGGCCTGAGCGACACCTATCCGCCGTTCAGCCTCTCCGAATAGACCCGCCCTCACCGTCCGACCGAAAGAACGATGCCGCCCGCTCGGGAATCGAGCGGGCGGCATCGTTCTTTCTGGAATGCGGCTGGGACAGTCCACCTGGCCGGCCCGGTTCGCCCCGGTCGCGGCGCGTACGGTCTTGTATTGGCAGCTATGATGAAGTCTTGATACTGTCTGCGTGGCAGCACTAGGGTATAGTATGCTTATGCGCTCACAGGAAAGGAGCAGATCGACATGATTCTGCAAAAGACGCGAAGAAGCGGGAACAGTCTGGCTGTGACCATCCCCAAGGACGTGGTCGACGAGCTAGGTTTGCACGAGGGAGACATGGTTGCCCTTGAGATCAATCGAGCCGAGGTAAAAGTCGAGATGAGGCCCCATGTACGCAAGGCGTTCGAGGCAGTCATGAGCGATTACGCCGCCGGCATCGCCTACCTTGCCGACAAATAATGTCCAACGAAGCGCCGCCACATGTTGACTACCTTACCCTGGCCGATATAGTGGTCATCCACCAGGATATGATGGCCAGGGTGGGCGCTTCCTCAATTCTCCATCAGCGGGGAGCATTGGAAGGCGCGGCCCATCGGCCAAGGAATGTCGCCTACTATGGACAGGCCGATCTCTTCGTTCAGGCGGCACACCTGATGGGCGGCATTGCACTGGCTCATGCCTTTGAGGATGGGAACAAGCGACTGGCCTATGCCTGTGGCCTGATCTTCCTTCGGCTGAACGGCATGCGGATCACCGGCTCCGCGGAAGCGATCGCCGATCAAGTCCTCGCTATCGTGAATCGCGGCGCGCAGACGCTCGATGAGGCGAGCGCCGCCTGCGCCACATGGCTGGAAGCGCACGCGGAACCCGTCTGATCATCAAGGCGGCCTCATTGTCATGCGCGGGGTTGGCCGGCACGTGACGTGGGGACCGAATCGTAGACCGGCCACAAAGAGTGCGGCGCCGCTACACCTCACCGCGACTTCAGTCGCCCCGTTCCTACCTTGCGAACGCGTTCGCGGACCCCGATCCGCGCGTGAAGATCCTACGAAGCGGCACGAAATGTCCCACGATCATCCCCCTCCGTCTCCCACTGAAGGGTACGAACATGCTATGGTAAGGCGGCATTCCCTGTGTGGTTCTTCCTTCGACGGGGTTGGATTTATCCGTAATCCTTCTTGACCGCAGGTCGGTACCGTGGGATCATACCTATGATAGTCGTACACTTGTTCTAATGTAGATAAGGATGTTTCCCATGCCCATCCCCGGTGAGCGCGCCCATGTATGCTGATGATTACAACGCTAATCAAATCCAGATACTCGAGGGACTGGATGGGGTGCGCCGCCGCCCCGGCATGTATATCGGCAGCACCGACTACCGGGGCATGCATCATCTCCTCTGGGAAATCATCGACAACGCGGTCGACGAGTTCATGGCGGGCTACGGTGACCAGGTGGTGGTTACCCTGCGCGCCGACCGTGGGGTGACGGTGCGGGACTTCGGACGCGGCATCCCCGTTGACAAGCATCAGAAGAGCGGCAAGAGTGGCCTCGAAGTAGCCCTCACCGTGCTGCACGCGGGCGGCAAGTTCGGCACCGGCAGCTACGCGGTCTCGGGTGGTCTGCATGGCGTCGGCCTCTCCGTGGTTAACGCCCTGTCCTCCCACCTAACCGCCGAAATCCGCCGCAACGGCGCCCGCCACGTTCAGGAATACGACCAGGGTAAGCCGCTGGCTGACGTCAAGCGGGTGGGGCGCGCCGACGACACAGGTACGATGATTACGTTCTGGCCCGAGCGGCAGGTGTTCGGTGAAAATGACTGGCGCCTTGATCTCATCTTCGCGCGCCTTCGTGAGTGTTGCTACCTGAACCCCGGCTTGACCGCCCGCGTTATCGACGAGCGGGTCGATCCGGCCACCTCGCGTGCCTTCTACTTCGAGGGCGGCATCACCAGCTATGTCCGCCATCTGAACGCCAGCCGAGGCGTCCTCCATCCACCGATCACGATCAGCAAGAGTGTCGGCACTACCCAGGTAGACATTGCTCTGCAATACAACGACAGCTTCAACGAGACTGTCTTCTCCTATGCCAACGCCATTCACACCGTTGAGGGCGGCACGCACCTGACCGGCTTCCGCACCGCGTTGACCCGTGTGCTCAATGACCTGGGGCGTAAGCTTGGCGTGTTGAAGGATGTAAACCTGACTGGTGACGACGTGCGGGAGGGCCTGAGCGCCGTGATCTCGGTTCGCCTTCAAGAGCCGGAGTTCGAGGGGCAGACCAAGAGTAAACTCGGCAACGGCGAGGTGCGCAGCCAGGTGGATGCCGCCCTGGCCGAGGGCCTGACCGCGCACTTCGAGCGCGCCCCCAACGATATTAAGCGCATCGTGGAAAAGTGCTGGTTGAGCGCCCGGGCCCGCGAGGCGGCCCGGAAGGCGCGCGACCTTGTGGTCCGCAAGGATCCACTCTCCGTCAGCACCCTGCCCGGTAAGTTGGCCGACTGTCAGGAACGCGATCCGGAAAAGTGCGAGCTGTTCGTGGTGGAGGGCGATTCAGCCGGCGGATCGGCGAAGCAAGGTCGTGACCGCCGCTTCCAGGCTATCCTGCCGCTCCGAGGGAAGATCCTCAACGTCGAGAAGACAAGTATCGAACGAATGCTGGAAAGCGACGCCATAAAGTCGCTGGTCATCGCTCTCGGCACCGGGATCGGTCGCGGCTTCGACGCCTCACGGCTGCGCTACGGTCGGCTGATCTTGATGACGGACGCCGATGTGGACGGCGCGCATATCACGACCCTGCTCCTCACCCTGATCTTCCGTCATATGCCGCTCTTGATTACCGACGAGCGACTCTATATGGCCCAGCCCCCGCTCTACAAGATCACCTTCGGTAACTCGGCGCATTGGGTCTATAACGAGGCTCAGCGCCAGGCTCTGGTGAAAAAGGCGGGCAAACAGAAGGTCGACATTCAGCGGTACAAGGGCCTGGGCGAGATGACCCCCGAGCAGCTATGGACCACGACCATGAATCCTGCTACCCGTACTCTGCTCAAAGTGCGGGCCGAGGATTTGATCCATCTTGACGAGACATTCAGCATGTTAATGGGTAGTGCGGTGCCGCCGCGCAAGAAGTTTATCGAGACACACGCGCACGCCGCGCGCAACCTGGACGTGTGAGGAAGACCATGCCCAACGCTCCCGCCTTAGCTATCGTCGATATCGACCTCGACCAGAAGATGCGCGAATCGTATGTCGATTACGCCATGAGCGTGATCACCTCGCGCGCCTTGCCCGATGTACGCGATGGGTTGAAACCGGTGCAGCGCCGCGTGCTGTTCGGCATGCACGAACTGGGCATGCGCCACGATCGTGCGTACAAGAAGAGCGCCCGTGTGGTGGGCGACGTGCTCGGCAAATACCATCCCCATGGCGAGACCGCGGTGTACGATGCCCTGGTCCGCATGGCCCAGGATTTCAGCGTCCGCTACCCGCTGGTGGACGGCCAGGGCAACTTTGGGTCGATCGATGGGGATAATCCGGCCGCCATGCGCTATACCGAAGTGCGGCTCACCGCGCTGGCCGAGGAGCTGCTGGCCGACCTGGAAAAGAACACGGTCGTGTTCGACGATAACTTCGATGGCTCGATGCGCGAACCCGCCGTACTGCCCAGCAAGGCGCCCATGCTCCTCCTCAACGGCGCCGACGGCATCGCGGTGGGCATGGCAACCAATGTGCCGCCCCATAATCTGCGCGAACTGTGCGATGCGATCATCACCCTGGCAAACCAACCCGATACCGGCATCGACGAGTTGGCCGCTATACTGCCCGGTCCCGACTTCCCCACTGGTGGGATGATTGTAGGACGTGAGGGTATCGATCGCGCCTATGCGACCGGACAGGGGCGCATTCTGTTGCGCGGTATCGCCGGGATTGAGGATGACGGCAAGGGACGGCGGACCATCGCGATTACCGAATTGCCGTATCAGGTGAAGAAGTCACAACTCATCGAGTCCATTTCCGACCTAGTGCGTGAGCGGAAATTGGACGGCATAGCGGCCCTCCGCGATGAATCGGATCGCACGGGGATGCGCATCGCAATCGAGCTCAAGCGCGACGCCGACTCCGCCGTTGTCCTCAAGACGCTCTATCAGAAGACCAATCTCCAGGTGACATTCGGGATCAACATGCTGGGTCTGGTGGACGGCAGTCCACATCAGCTTCCGATCAAGCGCGCCCTCAACCTATTTATCGAACACCGCAAGCACGTGATCACCGCGCGCACCCAATTCGACCTCGATGAAGCCAGCAGCAGACTGCACGTGCTGGAAGGGCTGCAAAAGGCCATCGGCGCCCTCGACACCGTGATCGCGCTCATTCGCGCCGCCGCGTCCACCGAGGCGGCCGTAAAAGCCCTGGTGGAGCGATTGGCTCTCACCCCCACGCAGGCGCGCGCCATCCTCGATATGCGCCTCGCCCGCCTCTCCGCTCTTGAGCGAAAGAAGATCGTGGAAGAATATCGCGAGGTTCAGAAGCAGGTGCGGGACCTCGAAGCGATCCTGGCCTCACCACGGCGCGTGCTCGACCTAATGATTGGCGAGTTGCGTGACCTGCAACTGCGCTTCGGCGACGACCGCCGTACGCGGATTATCGATGACGCGGCCGAAGTGCCGTTGAGCATCGATGAGCTGCTTCCCAACCTCACCACCGTAGTGGCCCTGGGCACGGACGGCACGATTAAGCGGCTCGATCAGTTTGGTGGACGCGGCAGCGCCCGCGAGACGCCGCGCCGGTATCTTACCTGCAACACACGCGATCTGCTCCTCCTCTTCAGCGCAGGCGGCTCCTGTTTCGGCGTGCCCGTACATAAGATCGCCCCCTCAGCCAGACGGAGCGAACATGGCATACCGATCGCTTCGCTGGTGGACCTTGACCCAAATGACGAGATCATTGCCA
>JAICHN010000016.1 GCA_025924845.1 Chloroflexota bacterium
AACTCGCGGCGCCCGTGGCCGACATTCACGTTCCATAGGCAGGAAAGCCCGTCAATATATTCCTTGCCGTCGGTGTCGTACAGGAGTGCACCTTCACCATGATCGAATGCGATCGGAGCCTGATGCTCGGCGGGGTGCTGCAAGGGATGGACCAGGTGTGCCCGATCCTCGGCCAGGAGTGTGCTGGTTAACGTTTCCGTGGTCATGAACAACCGTCCCTTCAGAACGTTGGAGCGCGCTTCGCCATACTCGCGCGTTAGGTTTCCGACCTGGTGAGTGTACTCGCTTCTTGGGCGCGACGCCGTCCGGCGTGCCGAGCCTCGTCCCGCCGGGCCGCGTCGGCCAGCCGGCGCCGGTCCTCGTCCGTCTCCGCGATCAGACCGGGTACCTGGGTAGGTCTACCGTCGTCATCAAGCGCGACGTACACGAAAAAGGCCGAGGCGACATGGCGGATCTCTCCCGTACGGGCGTCTTCCGCCTCGATACGGACGCCCACTTCCATGCTGGTGCGTCGAGCCATATTGACCGAAGCCAACCCATGCACCAGGTTGCCTACGTGGACCGGGGCCAAAAAGTTCATCCCATCCACGCGTGCCGTCACCACCCGGGACCGCGCATGGCGGATCGCCGCCACCGCCGCCGCCGTATCCGCGAATTTCATAATCGTCCCGCCGTGGACATTGGCGTCGGCGTTCGCGTCCTCGGGCAGCATTACCTGGCTCAGCGTGGTCCGCGAAGCGGACACCGGCCGCTCGTTGTCCCTCAACCCGTTCACCTCCGCGCACAACGGACTAACCGCCGGACATCCGCCGTCCAGGATACCACCCCGGCAGGCTGAACGACCGGCGAGTTACCCGGCTCAACTGGTCGGCGACACCGGTTGCAGGAGCGGATTATCGCAGGGGCACCGGCCCACCTTGGCCATATCGATCCATTGACCGTCCAGCTTGACGCGCACGATATCGGCCGTAAAGTCGTTGTTAGTGCCGTCGGCATCGCTGTTGCTGAGCAGCCAACTCCCCACGCCGTAAATGTCCACAGGTACTTCCAACTCCTCGAAGCGCCGAATCTTTTCCGGATTGAACCCGCCGGTAACAATGATCTTGACTGCGGCGCACCAGGCCCGAGCCTCGGCCAGATACTCAAAAGGCACGGACCACGATGTGTGGGCATCATCAATGGTCCGTCGAAGCAGGCGCACCAAGCGCGGATTTACCCCACAGTCGAGGCGCTTCTCGCCAAGCGGCGGCACGGAGACATCGCGCATCGACCCTCCAGTGTCTGGACGCACGCCAAACAATCTGAAGCGCTCCGCCTCGGTCCGCCTGCCCGCTCGTACCTCCTTCAGGTACAGGGCGAACATTCGCTCCATTACCGCGAGGGTCGCCGTGACGCAGTCGTTGTGGAAGTCGATCAGGGCGATCCGGGGGATTTCCGGCGGGCGTGATTGGCAGAACCGCACCATCGCCTCGGCGGTATCGCCCAAGAAACAGGCGATGGTGGAGTGAGCGATGGTCCCGCCGCCCGTGCCTCCCCACCAGGCACCTTGCTCCGCCGTGGAGACAAACGTGCCGGTGCTACCGCCGTTGCGGCGTCGAAATGCTTGAACGGCCAGGCTGTAGGCATAGCCATGCAATGCTTGCATCTTGTAGTGCGCGAACCGGGCCGGAAAGAACAGAATGTCCTTGCCCTCGGCCGCTTCGAGGACAAGATAGACGTTCGTGGCGACACGGGACGCCTCTGCCAGCGCACCAAGAATGGGCGTTTCCAGCGCCGCGAAGTCGCGATAACGACCGCGAATACGCAATACGGGCCGCACTTTGCGCGGATTCCCGTGGTACTCGATCACTTCGCCGTCCTGAATCGCCTCGACCTGCAGCCTGTCGTAGGTGGACACCATACGATCCTGCTCGTCGTAGTATCCGGTTCCGGTTTGCAGTAGGGCCAGCGCGTCGTCTACTCCCGCGATCACGCTGAAGGGGCTGCGTCTGGTGAAGATCTGCATCTCCACCTCGATATCGCCCGTTCTCACGTTTTCCGCCGTCACCCCTTTCGGGGCGTGGCCCGAGAAGGTGTATCCCACCCGGTTCAAATCCTCAAGGAGGCGTACGGCATTGAGAAAGTAGGCATCGGAATACCATCCTCGTGGCAAACGCGCGGCATCCAGTTGGAATAGTTCGCGGCTCAGGCGTCGACCGTCGAATACGCTCACTACGCTCTCCCTACGTGTGGATTCTCGATTCAGGGCGGGGGATGCTGTTCGATGAAGCTTCCGGAGGACCGGGAATATCGGGTGGGCCGATGTACCGATAGAGGCGTGCCGGCCGCCGTGAGCGATGATCGCGCAGCCCCGACACTGGAGCCAGATCCCATCGGCCAAGCATTTGGCGCACAAAGTTGCTGGGATGGAGTGGCTGACCAAGCACCGCCTCGTGAATAACCCGCAGATCGGCCATCGTAAAATGCGTGGCCAGTACCCGGAAGGCCAGGGGTGCGTAGCTGATCTTTTGCGCCAGGCGCCTACGCGCATAGCCGGCGATCATGGCGTGGTCGAAGGCCATGTCCGGCAAGTCATCGGCGGAGCACCAGGCAAGTTCAGTGCTGCCCCGGCCCGGAGCCTCGCCGTAGTCTCCCGCGCCAAGCAGAGCGTAATAGGTAACGGATACGGTCCGCCCGCGTGGATCTCTGGCCGGGTCGCCGAAGGTATACAACTGCTCCAGATAGAAGCTGTGTACGCCGGTACGTTCGTCGAGTACGCGGTGCGCCGCCTCGTCCAGCGATTCATCGGTCCCGACCAACCCGCCGGGCAGGGCCCAGCTGCCTCTAAACGGCGGATCGCCGCGCCGGACCAACAGGAGAGTGAGCCGGCCTTCCTGGACCCGAAAGCAGGCCACGTCGACGGCAAGGACAACCCTCTGAATGGAGTGCGCCTCTCCGCTTCCGGACACTACGGTCTCCCTTCCACTCTCGCCACCCGTACACTACTACATTTGAGTATTTTGGGCAAGGAATCGATCGCCTCGAGGTGGTACGATGAGGTGTCAGTCAGGAAGCGAGCACGCCCAATGGGTCAAGATATCTTTCAGCTCAGCCGTGCATCGAGCCGCGCCCGGATGCGGGACGCATTAAGCGGCCGGCGCGGCATCATCGTTTGGGCTGCCGGCGCGCTCGTTATCGGCGCCCTGATTGTATTTTTCCTCTTGAAACCCGCTGACCCCGCTCAGCGGGCCATGGCGGGACCGGCCGTGGGCCGGCCCGTTGCCGACTTCTCGCTCCCCGCGCTGTCCGGCCGCCGGACGGCGCTCCACGAGTTTCTGGGTCACCCCATGTTTTTGCAGTTCTGGGCGGTCGATTGCCCAAGTTGCGCCGCCGAGCGTCCCGCCCTGCTTCGCGCCGCCGCGCCCTTTACGGCAAAGGGCGGAGTAGCGATCGGTGTCGATGCCTATATGGAGAGTGCTGACATGGTGCGGGATTATCTGACCGACCACCCGGAACCCTACACCACCATCCTGATCGATGCCGAAGGTGAAGTGGTTTATCGGAATTTCCACATTGGGGGCGTCCCGACCAGCCTGTTCATCGATCGACACGGCATCGTGCGGCAGATCGCGGTCGGCGAAATGACCGAGCAGAACCTGAGGGCGGCCTTTGCCAATATCTCAGCCTAATCCGCGGGCCGCGGCCGTTCGTCCCTACCGGGGAACCTCAGTCCTCGGCTTCCCCCACGGCCTGTTTTCTCGTCGGGTCGCCTCAGCGCAACGAAGACGGTGGTCGTGTCTCGCGCTCGTTATGGAGACGGCAAGCGGTAGGCGGCGGCGTAACGATTGGTCAAGAAGTACGAGAGTTG
Organism: Chloroflexota bacterium; assembly: GCA_025924845.1. Next base: position 3,848 of record JAICHN010000016.1, read on the forward strand.
CCGCTCGATATCGGTAAGGAGGCCGCTCGCTCCGATCCGGAACAGGTTGGGGCGCAGCCAATCGTCACCCAATTCCTCCTTCATCAGAATCAACCAGTCCAGAGCGTTCTTGGCGGAGCGGATGCCCCCTGCCGGCTTGAAGCCCACGGCGTAGCCCGTTTCTTGCTGGTACTGCCTGATGGCACGCGCCATGATCAAGCCGACCGGCAAGGTCGCGTTCACTGCTTCCTTCCCGGTCGATGTCTTGATGAAGTTCGCGCCCGCCATCATGCATACGAGGCTGGCCTGCGCTACCTGGCGGAAGGTCGCCAGATCGCCGGTGGCTAGAATCGTCTTCATGTGGGCGGCCCCACAGGCGGACCGGAAGGCACGCACCTCGTCATAGAGTGCTCGCCAGTTTCCGGTAAGCACGTGTGCCCTCGAGATCACAATGTCGATTTCCGCCGCTCCATCGCTCACCGAAGCATGGATCTCGTCCAGCTTTTCGGTGAGGCCAATCTGGCCCGCCGGAAATCCGGTCGAGACCGCCGCTACGGGAATGCCGCTGTCCCGCAAGGCATCCACGGCCACGCTCACCAGGTTGTGATATACGCATACCGCGCCGACCTTCAGCGCGTGGGCCTCAAAGCCCAGCGCGGTTAAGACCTCCTCTTGCACCGGCTGCCGCGCCTTTGCGCAGAGGCGCAGCACGTTGCCGGGGGTATCGTCGCCCGCCAACGTCGTCAGGTCGATCAGGGTGACGGCCCGGAGCAGCCAGGCCGCCTGCCACTCTTTCTTTACGGTGCGCCGCGCCGGTAGGGTAGCAGCCCGCCGCTCGACCGCGCTTCGATTCACGCGCACGCTCTCCACCAGGGCCAGGTCAAAAGGGACGCCGGGATTAGCGGCATCGACGACAGCCGCCCGGCTCGTTCGCTCGGCCACACTTACCATGATCCGCTCCTCTCCATGCCCTGCCGCCATTTATTCACCGGGCGGTAGGGAACTCGACTTCCGGAAGCCGAGTGTGCGGCGGCCGGCGCCACGCCGATCGGCGGCCTTTCCGCCCAGCCGGCGCCCCAAGCCGTCAGAGACGCCAAGCCCCGCGAATACCGCCTGCGTGGACAGGGCGCCCTCCTCTATGAGATAGCGTACAACGATCTGCAGTAGGGCCGCGACGGGCGCCGCCAGCAGCGCACCCAATAAGCCGAAGATGGCATTGCCTGTAACTAGGGCGAAGATCACTACGGCGGGATGGAGGCGCAAATGCCCGCCCAGAATACGCGGTCCCAGAATATGCATGTCGAATTGATGGGCCAGCACCACCAGAATAAGGACGAATACGGCCGAGCCCGGGTGCTGAATGTAGGTGAGCAGCACGGCCAGCGCCGCCCACACCAGCGGGCCGACCACGGGAACCAGTTCGAGAAAAAACGCCGCGATACTCACCAGGTAGGCATACTTCACCCGGAAAATGGTCAGTACGGCGAACACTACGACGGCGGCAACGAAGGATAAGGTTATCTGACCCTTCAGATAACCGCGGAGGCTTTGGTCGATTTCGCCGATCAGCACGTCAAACCGCGATCGCTGGTCTTCCGGCAGCAGATTGCGTGGATAGCGGATAAAGTCCGCGCCGTCTTTGAGAAAGTAGTAGGCCATAATCGGCACCACCAGGAGTTCCAGAAGGCCGGGCACCTCATGCACGGCCTCGGGAGCGACGGCGCGAAGCGCCTGACCTACGGTCTGGTCCAGATTATTGATCGTGTTGTCCACACTGAGGCGGGCCGATTGCGGAATGCCGCTGAACGGCCAGCTTTGCTCGCTCTGGTGGACGTGGAGAATGAGTTCGTGGCGAAGGGCCGGGAAGTTACCGGAGAGCGCGTGAACCTCCGCCACCACCTTGCCCGTGACGAGCCAGCCCAGGCCGCTTAACACGATGACCAGGAGCGCGTACACGGCGAGAATCGCCCCGCTCCGTGAGAAGCCATGCCGATGCTGAGCCTTTCGGGTGAGCAGACCGACCACCGGCTTGAGCAGATACGCCGCCAGGAACGAGAAGATGAACAGTGGGAGTACATGCCTGGCCGAGAGCAAGAACCAAATGACCGCTCCCACCAGCACGGCGAAGTAGATCTGCTGACGAAGCAGCCGTTGCATGACCCGAGGCGTCAGCGGGAAGTCGCCTACCGGCGGAGGCGCCGGGGGTGGGGGTGCGAGCTGCTCACTCATCCTATTTGTACTCCTGCCTGCTCCACGAAACGTCGTACAGCGAGTGTACGCCGGCTGTCTACCCTTCCGCTACCGATTCGACCGACATCGGGGTGATTGTGTCGGCGCGGCGCCAACCCTCTTGTTCCAGGCACGCCTCTGTGCTATCCTTTCTCGTACTCGCAGGGGCGATTAGCTCAGTTGGTTAGAGCGCACGGTTCACATCCGTGAGGTCCTGGGTTCGAGTCCCCGATCGCCCACCAGAAGAGAGGCCGCGGGTCGCGCGGCCTCTCTTTTATTGGTTCCACGAATTGCCCCAATTCAGGGAAACGCGCTACCCTAACCTCCTGGGAGGCGGCAGATCGTGGATCGCACACGTCGAGCATTAATATTCCGCCTGAGCTTAGCCGCCTGCGCCATGGCCTGCGCCCTGCTGTTTGCCGGGGTGGTGCTCCATGCCTTCGCCCAGGGTGACCCACTGTTACGTGGGCAACAGGTTATTCCCGATAAGGGAAAGTGGGCGCCGAACTTTCTCCTGCAAGACCAAACGGGGAAGCAGATCGGCCCTCAGCAACTACATGGCCGTGTTGTGGTCATGGCCTTTCTTGATTCCCACTGCACCAGGGATTGCCCGGTTATCGGCAAGGAGATGGCTCGCGTCGAGCGGGAACTTGGACCGTCGGTCCCCTGGACCCTCTTGATCGTGAGTGTGTCGCCTTACACTGATTCGCCGGCGAGCAGCGCCGCCTTCGCCATGAAGTCGGGATGGATCGGTGATTGGCACTGGCTGTTCGGTAGCCCAACTCAACTGGCTAAAGTGTGGAAGGACTACGGCATCTGGGTCAAGCCCACGCCGACCGAGATCATGCACACTGCTGCCGTCTACGTCATTGGGCCCGATCAGTATATGCGCGTCGCGGACATTGTGCCTTTCGTCCCGGCTGACCTCATCCAAAGTATTCGCGCGCTTGCGCCCCGACCGCATACAGGCTGGCTGGGCTGGCTGCCCAAAATCTGACCATCGAGCACGACAGAGCGGAAAGGGGATTCTAGATGCACCGGTCGCTGTACGCCGCGTTTTGCCTCCTTATGGGCGCGCTGGTATCCGTGATGGGAGCGGCGGCGGCGAATGCCTGTACGCTGGACAATGTGGCCTCAGCGGCGGCAAATGGACAACGCGCCGTTCTCTCCTCCAGTCAACCGGTGGCGGGAAAACCGTGGGCGCCCTTCCGATTCGCCCAGGCTTACGCCGTGGGCACTCCGATTACGCTTAGCGAGAACCGCGCCGATATCGCCAAGAGCCTGCCCGCGTCGATGCTCGCCGCGCCGTTCCGCTGGGCCATGGGGGACGGATCGAGCAGCCGCGGCATGGCGGTGACGCACGCATTTGCGCGCCCTGGAACCTACCAGGTCCAGGTCTATGCCTATGCCTCGTCCGAGGCGCGGTGGGTGCTTTTTGACAACGTCCTCTTGCAAATAGTGCCCTCTAACCAGTTGTGGCAGGCAAACCTGGGCTACCATGCACTCCAGGTCGTCGACTTCGCGACCGCGTGGTTCGGCAAGTTGCTGACTGGGGTGCTCGCGGTGCTCCTGGCGATCACGGTGATCGCTCACTTTCGCCGCCGAAGCACCTTGAACCGCGACGGCCCCGGAATCTGACCCGCCGCTACAATACCAAACGGAGCCCCGCCGCGCTGCCGTGGTTCAGAAGGAATCGCTATGTCCTCGGCCCTCTTTGTACTTGGGCACAAAAACCCGGACTCAGATTCGATCTGCTCCGCGGTCGGCTATGCCGCGTTGCTTCACGCGAACGGCCACCCTGAAGCCGTGGCGGCCCGACAGGGGCCGTTGCGCCGGGAAACACGCTTCATTCTGGAGCGGTTTGGGGTGGAGTCACCGCTGCTCCTGACGGACGTTCGACCTCGCGTATCCGACATGATGACCGCGAATCCCGCTTGCGTCCATCTTGACGACAGCTTGCACGAGGTGGGCCTAATCCTGCAAAGCCATGGCGTGCGTACGTTACCGGTGCTGAATGAGGAGGGTAGGCTGTGCGGCGTGACCGGCGTGGAAGACTTTGCTCGGGCGTTTATTCGCGGATTGGACACCGGTCACCTGGACCATGTGCCGCTGGACCTGGCTAACGTGGTACGCGCCCTGGACGCCACCGTCCTCGTTGCCTCCGACCGCCCGCTTCGGGACGAAGTAATGGTAGGCGCCATGACCGTGGAATCCATGGTGGCACGGATTAAGCCGGGCGTGCTCCTTATTATGGGTGACCGCGTGGATGCCCAGGAAGCGGCGATCCAGGTTGGGGTCGGCGCGCTGCTGATTACGGGCGGCCTCCCGGTGAGTGAACATGTCATCGCTCTGGCCCGCCAACATAATGTCACCCTGATCTCCGTTCCCCATCATACGCACACCACGGTGCGCTTGGTCCATCTCAGCATGGCTGTGCGGCACATCATGCGCGCCAATGCGCCGACTTGCCGCCCAGACGACCTCATTGACGATGTACGTGAAGTGGTGCGTAGCGGCCAGGCCCGGTTCCTGGTCGTCGTGGACGACCGCGACCATGTGCTGGGTATGATCAGCCGGTCTAACCTGCTCCGTCCGGTGCGCCGCCGTCTTGTCCTTGTCGATCACAATGAGCGCGGCCAATCGGTCGCGGGGATCGAGGAGGCGGAGATTGTGGGGGTGATCGATCATCACCGTGTGGCCGATTTTCAGACCAGTACACCGCCGTTTATGCGCCTGGAACCGGTGGGATCGACCAGCACGATTGTCGCCAAGCTATTCGACGAGGCCGAGGTGCCGATCCCGGCGCCCATGGCGGGAGTCCTGCTGTCCGGCCTCTTGGCCGACACGCTGTTGTTCCGCGGTCCCACCACAACGAACGAGGACCGCAAGCAGGCCGCCAGGCTGGCCACGATTGCCGATCAGGACATTGAAGAACTGGGAATGCGCATTCTTGAACTTGCCTCCGACGTTTCCGACCGCACCGCCGAGGAGTTGCTGACCGGCGACTTTAAGGAACTTATGGTGGACGGCACCCAATTCGGGATCGGTGTGATCGAGACCACCAACGCGGCTGATGTGCTGGCTCGGCAGGATGAATTGCTGGTCGCGATGGCCGCCCTTGGGGAGCGTGGCTATGCGAGCGTGATGTTCGCCGCGATAGACATTCTGCATGAGCAGACAACGCTGCTGGTGTCGGGGCACGCCGCCGCCGTGGCGGAAGCGCTCAGCACGCAACTTGAGAAAGACCATATCATCCACCTGCCGGGAATTATCTCCCGGAAGAAGAATCTCGTGCCCATCTTGAGCACTGTACGGAAGCTGATCGAAAAACCATGAGCCAACCATTTACCGAACCGCCGTCCAAAGCGACCGTGCGCCGTCATCGTCTGGTGCTCCTCGCCCTGGCCCTTCCCTTTATCGGCATCGGCATCGTGCTCTGGCTGCTGCTGCCCGGCGGAGCGGCCGCGCCCGCTTACTCAGCAATCGAGTATCGTCACAATGCGGTGCTGCGCCCTGGCTACTGGACCACCAAAGCGGTGACCGTACGAGGCTATCTATCGCCCGTGCGCTGTGTATCTACCCCCTGTGAACGGATGGTCTTGACCGACGTAGCGGGGGGCACTCGCGTGTTCGCGTCCGACGCTCTGCCCCCGGATGCAGTCCTGGTTGCGGCACAACCGGAGTCGGGCTGGCATCGGGCGCTCCGCCGCCTTCTTCCTTCGGCCCTGGCCTCGCCCATCACCTCGGTCGATCACCCCGGCCGCTGGACTGCGCTGACCGGCGCCCTACGCGTCGGTTATAGCGGCATCGGACCGCCGGTTTTCGTACCGATTTCGCTCTAAGACATAGTGAGGGCGAGTGAACCCGACCAGTGTCGGCTCACTCGCCCCGGTGACCATGGACGTGGAGTAGGAGAGTGATGATACGTCGTGTTTGGAGCGCAAACGCGATAGTAAGGAGGGCCGTGGTCACCACAGTTAGCGTACGCCGGCCCAGGTTACTGGAGCATGAACGGAACTGAGCAAAAAACTGCCCTCTGCCTACCCACGTGGAGACAGCGCCGCCCGACTCAACCTCGGACGTGGCGGTGGTTGCGGTCTGTGGGCCGGATGGAGGGCCGCCAGACTAAGCGCCTCGTCGATCGCCCGCTCTAACTGCGGGTCGCGGCCGGCCGTATAGTCCTGAGGGGTGAACTCCACTTCAATGTCCGGATCCGTCCCGTAATTTTCCACGTTCCAGCCGACGTCGTCGAAGCAGAAGGCGAACTCCGGTTGGGTGGTCAGGGTCATGTCCACCAGGGCATGCCGAGGTGAAATCCCGATCACGCCGCCCCAGGTGCGCTTCCCAATCAGCGGGCCGAGGCCCATCAGCTTGAAACTATGGCTGACGATATCACCGTCAGACCCGGCTTGCTCATTGGTTAACATGACCAGCGGCCCGCCGGGGGACTGCTCTGGATAGGGGATTGGGGTACCCCAGCGAGAGTAGCCGTAGCCGCGCCTGCGCCGAGCGAGCTTCTCCAGAATCAGCGCCGATGCATAGCCGCCACCATTCCACCGAACATCGACAATGAGCGCGTCATGGTCGTATTCCACCAGATAGAGCCGGTGGAACTCCGCGTAGCCGTCCGGTCCCATATCAGGGATATGGACGTAGCCCACGCGGCCCTCGGTAGCGGTGTGTACGGCCGCTCGGTTCCGCTCCACCCAGTCGTGATAACGAGCGGCGCGCTCGTCCCGCACGGCCTTCACTCTTACGGTGCGCTCGTTACCGCCCTCACCGTCCGTAACGGTAAGTAACACTTCGCGACCCGCCATGTTGACCAGCAATTGTTGTGGCCCGTGATCCGGCCGCACGGCCTGACCGTTTATCGCGACGATACGATCACCGGTTTGCACGTTGACGCCCGGCGCCGTAAGCGGCGCGGCGCTGTGCTCGTCGGAGGGATCGCCCTGGACGATTGTCCCGAATCGGTACACTCCGTTTGCCGCGTCATAGAGCCAATCGACGCCGAGATAGCCTTGATCATACTGGGGACTGTTGCGATATTCCCCACCAAACTCGTAGGCATGGGAGGTGCCCAACTCGCCCTGTACCTCCCAGAACAGGTCGGACAACTCGGCCCGCGTAGTCACCCGATCGACCAGTGGCCGGTAACGCCGGTAGACAGCCTCCCAGTCCAGCCCCGACATATCCGGGGTCCAGAACTGGTCGCGCTGGAGCCGCCAGACTTCGCCGAACATTTGGGGCCACTCCAACGCCGGCCGCACCGACACTTTAACCCGGTCCAGATCGATCCAGCCGCTGGCTCGCCCCGGCTTTTCCTTGTCAGCCTCCGACTCGGCCGGCTTCTCTCCGGCGGGCAGTACGCGCAATCGGTTCCCTGCTCGGTAAATCAGCGTGCGCGCGTCGCCCGATAAGCGGAAATCGGAGATGCCGGTTACCAGAGTGTCGTGCTTCTGTTTCTCAAGGTCGTAGACTTCCAGCGAGGCGTTGGCAGGGGGTGTGAGCTCGAACAAATCCTTGTGACGCGTCCCCTCGACTGGGACGGAGGAGAACAGTACCTTCCCCCTGGCTCCCGCGATGCGCCGGTAGCGACCTTCGGGCACGGGAAAGGGGACGACGCGCCGTTGAATACCTTCAAGATCAATACGCAGCACTGGGGGCGGGACCGATTCTTCCGCTGATTTGCTCGGCTGCGCCTCGGCATCCTTGGCCGTCGGCGCCGTGACCGCCGGCAGAAACGGGGAGCATTGGTCCGCTTGAAGGGTGATTGCATACGCACGCATCCCCTTGGGGAAGTCAATTTCGTACTGAATTTCGTCATGAACCGGATCGAAGACGCGGTAGCCGAGAAAGTACAGGTATCGTCCGTCCGGGTCGAAGGCCGGCATGCAGTCGCGCACCACTGGGTCCGTCACGGTGTACACGGCGCCGCTCTCCACGTCACAGAGCTTGATTGCTGAAGTCAGCGCGGTGACCGTGCAGCCATAGGCCAGCCGGCGGCTGTCGGGCGACCAGGCTATACCGGCAAGACCACCTTGAGAGCCGGTGATCTGATCGTGAACACTGCGATCCAGCACCCGTGCCGTACCTGCCCCGAGGTCGACCACGATCAGCTCCTGGCGGTGGTTGGTGAGCGCCGCCAACTTGCCGTCCGGCGAGGGCTCCAACTCCACCACGCGGCCGAGGTCCGGACCCTCCAGCCGACGAGGCGGCGTTCCATCCAGTGCATAGATCTCCAGCGTTTCTACTTGCCCGGCATCGGAAACGGCCAGGACTCCTCCCTCGCCGCTCAACTGACGGGCCAGGCGATAGCGAATGCCGGCCGACTCACCATACTGCGTGACCGGGCCGTCCCAGTTTCCCATCCTGAACGCCTTCCCCCGCGTCGTCAACACGAGCATCGCGCCGTCGTGGCTGAGGGCATAGGAGTCGAGGAAGTTCTCCGCGGCGACGAAGCGGCGGGCGCGCTGCGTGCGAGGGCCGGGGTACTCCACCTGAATGCGGCTGCCACGATCGGTCGAAGGGTCCAGCAGATACAGGTCGGCACCCGCGTGGTATACCAGTCGTCGGCCATCGCCCGAAAGATTTCGCGCATAGAAGTCGTCATGATCGGTGTGGCGACGCACATCCTCCCCAGTGGGGAGGCAGGAGTAGACATTACCCATGCCTTCATGGTCAGATAAAAAGTAGATGCGTTCTCCAATCCAATGTGGATCGGCAAGGTTGCCGTCCAGGCGAATGAGGCGGCGAAACGTGCCGGCACCATCCGGATCGATCCACAAATCGCCGGCGGTGCCGCCCCGGTAGCGCTTCCAACGAGCCGGATCGCCGGTATTGCGGCCTAAAACGATCGCCCCTTCAGGCCCAAAGGCGATGCAGGAGCTTGGCCCATAGAGCAGAGGAGTGGGCACACCGGGCTCGGGAGTCGGAGCTACCCTGAACAGGGCGACCATGCGGGTAAAGGGTTGGCCCGCCGCCGCGACGTAGATGATGGCGCCTCCGTCAGGGGTCCAGGTAATCGGGCCACGTGCTTCTCCCTGGTAGGTGAGGCGTGCCGGCTCGCCGCCTGTCGCCCGCATGACGTAAAGATCAGGCGAGCCTTCTTCCTGCCCGACAAAAGCTATGGCGCCGCCGGCGGGCGAAAGCCGAGGAAACGTGCTCTGAGCAACACCGGCGGTCAGACGTTCGGCCCGTCCGCCTTGAGCGGAAACGCGCCACAGGTCGTCCTCGGCGACGAACACCACGCTGTCGCTATGAATCGAGGGCTGCCGGTAATATCCTGGCTCTGGCACGTCATTCCTCCAAACATTCAGCCGCGATTGAGCAGATCCACTACGTCCACCACCCCTTCGATGGCGCGCGTACGCTCTACAATGTTCTCGGCCGACGCCTCACCGGACACGGCGCCACGCAGCGTCACCACGCCGTTGACCGCGTTGATGTTCAGCTTGCCTTTAGGGATGGTCCCATCCTCAAACAACTCGGACTCGACGCGAGCGACCAGGGTGGGGTCGTTCGGCTCGCCTTCCGGAATGGGATCGATAATCGGCTGCGGTGTCACCTCGGCACGGTAGTCGCCCATGGTGGGCGGCTTCATCCCATTGTCGGCGCTCGATATGTCCGGAGCGTCCTCCTTGGCCCCGTCACGGCCCAGACGCACCGCCCGCCCTACACGGGAGACTACCGCCGATGAGGCGTCCGTCACACTTCCTTTGACCGTGCCCGCCATGTCCTTGAGGGTCTGCGTCACCGCCGGTGCGGTGGAGTCCCGGGCCGTCGTGACCGGGTCGCTCTCCGTCACCTGGTCCTTGGTGCGGCGCAACTGCTCCGCCATCGGGCGCACCCAGCCGTTCACGCGCTCACGCCGCTCTCGTCCACTGGTCGGATCGAACAAATAGGCCGTGACCGCTCCCGCTAGAAACATCCCTAACGTCGTCTTCATCGCACTTGCCTCCCGTAGCTACTCACCTTCTCGGTTGGGGGAGTACTACGTTTCATGGTACCACCACATACTTTAGAAGCATGGTGCATGATCTGCCGCCGTCATGACGGACAGTTAAGCGTGGGTTACCTAGCATTTAAGTACGGCCGAACATGAGGCATTGCGGCCAGGCATAGCGAACTATCGATGGAGGACAGTACGAGGGCGGTCGAAGACTATCTGGAGCCTGAAGTTGCCGTAGCGGTCGCGGTGACCGCGGCGCTCGGTTCGCCCCGGGCGCGGCGGGTGCTCCGCCAAGGGGCGGTGTATAGCGTGGCAGGTGTGCTCAAAGCGGGCGATGCCGTGGGGATGTTCGCGCGCGGAGTCGGACGTGGCGCTACGCGGACCGTCGAGGAGGTGCCGGCATCGGCTGACGAGACTGATGCTACCGACACCGGTGATGCCGGCGAGGCAACGGCCCCGGCTGCGCGGCGGCGCGCCCAGCGGGGTGGGAATGCCGGGACGAAGCGCGACGAAAAGGCGGAAGGTGCGAACAAATGAGCGCCGTGCAGCAGGATGAGCGCGCGGATCAGGTCGAGGACGAGGAGGCAAAGGCCGACGATCCGTCCATGGTTCGGGCGGAAGAAATTGTGGACCGCCTTGGCGAGCAGTTCGGCCGCTTCGCCGCCGAGACGGGTCAGCGCCTGCGCAAGTGGACGGCACGCGCTTGCGAGGAGGCTGAGGATATCTGGGCCGAGGCGCAGCACCTCCGCGGCGGCGGACAGGAGTAGCGAGGGAGCAGCTAATCCCGTCGTGCTCCGGCGCGGTATCGATGGGCGTGGTTAACGGGGACTCCGCTGATCGCGCCCATTGTGTTGCCGGAGGCAGCCGGTTTGGTCGGGTAGGCGTGTGGCGGGCAGGTTGGGGGCAAAAGTGAGCGCTGCGGTCGAGGCGGAACATCGAGTTCTGCACGAGTTGACGGGCAGGATTCGCGTCCATATGCCGGCCTGGGAAGGCGGCAACAGCCGGCGGATCGAGCAGGAACTACTCGCTCAGTCAGGAGTGCGGCGCGCGGAGGTTAACGGCCTGACCGGGAATGTGCTTATCATCTTTGATCCGCGGCGACTAACACCCAGGCAATCCTGGAGCGCATTCGGCGCCTGACTCCACAGGCCATGGACGATGATGATCGGGCGCCGGAAGCGCGACCCCGGCCCGCCGTGCTGCGGGCACCGCATGGCAGGGCGCGCATCGCGGTTCCCGGCATCGACCGCGATCCCCACTTGGCGCGGGCGGTCATGGATCGCTTGCAGGCGCACCCTGGCGTCAAAGCCCACGCGAGCCCGCTAACCGGACGCGTGCTGGTGGAGTTTTATGAGCACCGAACCGGCCTCGATGACCTGATCGCTGAGGTCACCGGTATGGAGTTGCCCGACCTACCGGAAGAGGACCGTCCCGCGCACCCGCTCGACCCCGCCCCGCTCATTCAGAGCGCCGCGCGTACGGCAGGCGCCGCCACCGGCTTGGCGCTCCTCGCGGCGCGCAGGCTGGCGGGGAGCCAGGGGCCGCCCATCAGCAACTCTACGCCGGCGGTGATCGCCTCCACCATCGGCATCGTGCAAGGCTTCCCCGGAACCCGAAAGGGCCTGCGTGCGTTGCTGGGCCGCAACGCGGCGGATAACCTTGTGCAGGGTGCGGCGATCGTCAGCCTGGCGCTCTCCGGCAGTCCACTTGGTCTCGCCCTTACCGGCGGCGAGTCGCTTCGTCTGCTTACGGAGGTAGTCGCGAGGCAGGCTGCCTGGCGCCGCTATGAGGAGAGGCTGAGCGGTGCCGCTTCGGCTCAACCTGGCGCGGTGATCCGGCTGGAGGCCGGCGAGCGTGTGCCGCTACAGGCACAGGTGGTTGAGGGGGCGGGCACGGCGGTGGGACGAGATGGCCTACCCAAGCGAGTAGCGCCGGGCGAGACCATCTCGGCCGGCGCGCGGCTTAGCGGCGGACCGTTCGTGCTTGCCCTGAAGGGCGGCGAACCGTTCACGCCCGAGCCCCGTCCCGCGCCGCTGGCGCCCAATCTCGATGCCCGATATGGAAAAGCCCTGAGCCCGGTCTCGCTTGCCTATGCGGCGCTCACCGCGGTGATCACCCGCTCGCCAAGCCGGACGTTCAACGCGCTGCTGCTGGTCAGTCCGCGAACGGCAGTGATTGGCGCCGAAATGGCCGACATCGGCACCGCGGCAAGGGTGCCGCGGGCAGGGGTCACGGTGGTAGGCACCCGACCTGATCGCCCGATCCGCCTGCCCGGCCTCCTCTTACTTGATAGCACTCGCGTACTCACGGACGGATATGAGGTGCGCGGGGCCCTCCCCATGACCAGTACGATGGAGGGCGCCGAAATCCTGGCACGGGCGGCGGGCATTGCGGCAGCGGCGGGCGCGCCCTGGGGCGGCGCCTTCCCCGTGGCCGGAGCAATCGCAGCCGGCGATGGAAGCTTCGATGGCGAAACCGCCACGGGGACCGTCGCCGGGGTGCGTTATACGCTTGGCCCGAACGACGAGAAGGGCGCGATGCCGCAAGGCCACGAAATGCGGGAGCGCGGTAGTCATCCGCTAGCCCTACGGAGCGAGAAGGACGAGCTGCTCGGCCTGATCAACGTGCGACCGCGTCTAGCGCGGGATGTGGCGGAGTTGGTCGATACGTGCCGGCGTCACGGCGTCGAGCTTGCCGTGTTAGCCGGAGCGGAGAGCGCATCAACGCGTACGGTGGCCAGGCGGGCGTAAGGTTACGCTCATGCCGGGAACCGACGCGGTGGAGGCGATTAGAGCGCGCCAGGCCGACGGCACTTTCGTTGCTTTCGTGGCGGACAGCGCCCAGGGGGCGGCAGGCTTTGCCGCCTGCGATCTGGCCATCGGCCTGAGTTCCGGACGCAGCAGCCGCTTTCCCGCGCGCGCCGATCTGCTGGCGCCCGACCTGAGCGGCTTGGCGGCGATCGTGGAAGCGGGCGCCCGCCGCGAGCTGGTCGCCCGCGATGCCGTAGGGCTTTCCACGGTGGCCAACATCGCGGGCGCGGTGTGGGGCTTTCGAGGGGCGCCCGGATTGAATCGCGCCTCGCAAGCGGTATACATTACGGCGCTTGCCGCCCTGGTCGATGGATGGGTCCGCTTAAAGGGCGGTGGACGGCGCGGCGCCGCCGTGGCGCGCCTGGAAGATCCGCACCCCGAACGCTGGGGTCGCTACAGCATCGACGAGGTGCTTCACACCCTTGGCACCACGGCAGACGGGCTGGACAGCGACACGGCACGGGCCCGTCGGCAGGACGAACCGGCGAGCCATGGACGGAACGCCATGGTACACGCGGTGCTTGACCACGTCCGTTCCCCACTCGCCGCGGTGCTCGGCGCCGGCGCCGGACTTGCCCTGGTCGTGGGCGCGCCGCTCGACTTCTTCATTATCGGGGCGACGCTCGGGGTGAACGTGGCCGTGGGGGCCTGGCAGGAGCGGCGGGCAGGGCAGGCAGCCGAGATGCTGGCGCAGCTTGGCGCGGCGACGGCGCGCGTGATCCGAGCCGGCGAAATCGTCGCGGTCCCGGCAGTGGAGGTCGTCCCTGGCGACGTGCTGGTCTTGCAGGCAGGCGACCGAGTAGCCGCCGATGCGCGGGTGCTGAAGGCAGACAACCTCGAAGTGGACGAAGCGGCGCTGACCGGTGAATCACTTCCCGGGGCGAAGGCACCCGAGGTTGGTACCGACGCGAGCCGCGTACTGCTTGAAGGGAGCGATGTCACGGTGGGCACAGGGCGCGCGATCGTGTTCGCGGTCGGGCGTGGCACCCGCATGGGGGCAACCGCCGCGGCGCTGTCGACCGAGGATACCGCGGGCGGAGCGCTGGGACTTCGCCTGAGTAGAATGATGCGCCAACTGTTCCCGCTCGCCGCGGCGGGCGGTGCAATCGTGGTAGCGTCGGGCGTCATTCGTGGTCGGGCGCTCCCCTCGCAGTTGGCGATAGGGGCGAGCATCGCGATTGCCGCCGTCCCTGAAGGATTACCGCTGTTGACGGGTATCGGTCAGGCAGCGGTGGCACACCGGCTTGCGGGCCGCAAGGCCGTGGTCCGCCGCCTGACCGCCGTGGAAGCACTGGGCCGAGTAGACACATAGCTTGCACGGATAAGACCCGGCACGCTGACCGAAGGACGGCTCGCCCTTACCCTGGTCGCCAACCTGGACCGCGATCAATTGTTCCCGGAGTCGGGCGATTCGCTGCCCATGGAATTGCGGAATGTGTTGCGAACGGCCGCGCTCGCCGGCCCTCGTCCTGATGGAGATGGCGCAATGGCGCATTCCACCGACATGGCGATTGTGCGCGGCGCTCAGGATGCGGGCATGGGCGACGAGCTTTCAGTGCCGCGGATAGCGGAAGCGCCGTTCGATCCGATCCGCTCATTTCACGCGACGGTTGCCGGTGGGCAGCTGTCCGCGAAGGGCGCCGCCGAGGCGCTGACGCCGCGTTGCGACCGTGTATGGCGCGCGGGCGGGGAGCAACTGCTGGACGATGCGGGCCGGGCTGAACTGCGGGCGCGGGCAGAAGAGTTGGCGGCGCGCGGTCTGCGCGTCCTCATGGTGGCGCGAGGCGGGGAGGACACGTCGGTCACCGACCCGCGGGGTTTGGTAGCGCTCGGCTTCGTGGGGATTAGCGATCCGCTGCGCGCCGACGTGCCTGCCGCGGTGCGGCGTTGTCAGGCAGCGGGAATCAGGGTGATTATGCTGACCGGCGATCATCCGGCCACGGCGCGAGCTATCGCCCGGGAGGCGGGTATGCTCCAGGACGGCGACTCCGTGCTGACGGGGTCCGAAATCGCCGATCTGCATAACGGTGATCTCGACCAACGACTCGCGAGTGCCTCGGTGATCGCGCGAGTAACGCCGCTGGACAAACTGCGAATCGTGGAGAGCTTGCAGCGGCAGGGCCATGCGGTCGCCATGACGGGGGATGGGGTAAACGATGCACCCGCCCTACGGCTGGTGGATGTCGGAGTAGCGATGGGGCGCGGCGGAACGGAGGTCGCGCGCCAGGCGGCGGACATGATCTTGGTCGATGACGACTTTGCCACTCTGGTCGAAGCACTGGTGGAAGGTAGAAGCTTCTGGCGTAACATTCGTCGCGCCCTGGGTCTCCTCCTGGGTGGTAACTTGGGCGAGTTGGGCCTGGTCGCCGGTGCGAGCGCGCTCGGCCTGGCCTCGCCGCTCGTCACGCGGCAGATTCTCGCGGTCAACCTGATCACCGACGCCTTACCCGCCCTGGCGGTGGCGCTCCAACGGCCCGCGCACCACAACCTGGCTGCCCTGGCGCGCGAGGGGGCTGTTTCACTCGACAAGCCGCTGCGCGATGATGTCCTGCGGCGCGGCTCCCTCACTACCGTACCTTCGCTCGCCGCATATTTGATTGCGCTGGGCGCGGGCGACCGGCCGCAAGCGCGTAGCGTTGCCTTCGCCGGCGTGGTGTTGACGCAGCTTGCCCAGACCCTGGACGCCGGCAGATCCGAGGACGGGTTTACCATGCCGGTGCTCGCGGCGGTAGCCGGTTCCGGTGCGTTGCTGGTTGCCGCCCTAACCGTGCCGCCGCTTCGGCAGTTACTGATGCTGGCCTTACCCGGCCCGCTCGGTTGGAGCCTGATCGGCGCCGCTACGCTGGCCGCGCTTGTCGCCTGCCGCCTCCCGGACGGCACCCTCATTCCCTTGCCGCGCCCGGTAGAGTTACCCCGATTTGCCGGCGCATTGGGCGCCGGCTAGCCTGGATCATGCATGGGCGGCCCTGTTCCTGGGAGCGCGAGCGCCTCGTCCGGCCTCGTCGGAGATCAGATGCACCGGGGACGCCCACGATAGGCGCGCTGCCGCGATACCTTCGTTCGTGAATAATCCAGGTGAGCGAGGTAGACGACTTCTCTTGAAAAACCAGCGCGCCCGATGTCACCCAACCCTCAACCTTCCACGTTCGAGGATTGGGCTGGACAGCCAAGTCAATGTGCTTGCAGGCGCGGCGCGACCCTCCCGGTTAGGCGCGTGCCGCCCCGAACCAAGGCCGGGGCATGGATTCGAGCCGCCAGGCGCACCTCGCCGTGTACAACGACGATCATGATGAGCAAGGTTACGAGCATCTCCCACGGCGCCAGGGAGCCGCTGCATTTCTTCCTGCCCCCCACCGGCGCACCTGCCGCGGCAAAGGCACACGCATAGAACGCATCAGCAGTGATAAGTGATACAACTGTGATCGATGATAGCACCGTGCTATACTACCCGCTGCCGGCACAACCGGAGGGAGGAAGGATTGGATGACTTCACACATCATGGGCGAAGTCACGGTCGATCTGCCCGCACCGCTGTTGCGGGAGCGCTCCGCTCAGGTTCTCGACGGCGTACTGATGTGCGGCGTCGGCCTCGCGGCGCTGCTCGGCGGGATCGCCCTTCTCATTGAAGGCAAGACCGGCGCCCACGATCCGCTCTTGCGCGGCATCGGCATCTTGCTCCTCCTACTTGGCATCCTCGCCCTGCGCGGGCTGACCGTAGTGGCCCCCGGACAGGCAAGGGTCATGCAACTCTTCGGTCACTATAGCGGCTCAATCCGCGCCAATGGGCTGCATTGGGTGCATCCCTTCGCCAGGCGGCTCACAGTATCTACCAGGATTCGTAACCACGAGACGAAGGTCGCCAAGGTCAATGATGCCGACGGCAACCCGATCGAAATCGCGGCGGTGGTGGTCTGGCAGGTGGCCGATACGGCGCGGGCCCTCTACGAGGTGGACGACTTCGTGGCCTTCGTGAACATTCAGACCGAGACCGCCGTGCGGCACATCGCCAACAGTTATCCCTACGACGCCCGTCGGGACGAGCAGTTGTCGCTGCGGGACAATGCCGCGATCATCACCACCCAGCTGTCCGGCGAGATTGCCGCACGGGTGGAGGCGGCGGGCGTGCGGATCATTGAGTCGCGGATCAGCCGCCTGGCCTATGCCCCGGAGATTGCTCATGCCATGCTGCAGCGGCAGCAGGCCGAGGCGGTGGTGGCCGCCCGTCAGCGGATCGTAACGGGCGCGGTAGGCATGGTGGAGATGGCCCTGGCCCGGCTTGCCGAGCACAACACCGTGACGTTGGACGAGGAACGCAAGGCGGCGATGGTCTCCAACCTCCTGGTGGTGCTTTGTTCGGATCGCGCCGCGCAGCCGGTGGTTAACACCGGCACGCTCTACCAGTGAGGCGGAATAGGAGGAACACCGTTGGTTGACCGCAAAAGCATCCTGCTCCGCCTGGATCCGGCCGTTCACGACGCGCTGGTCCGCTGGGCGAATGATGAACTGCGCAGCACGAACGCGCAGATCGACTTCCTTTTGCGGCGCGCCCTCGCGGAGGCGGGGCGATTACCTAAAGCAGCCGGAGGCCTGCCGCGGCGGAACCGGGCACGGAACAGCAGCGAGGAACGTGATGAGGCCGCCGAACTGGGAGTCAGTTAGCGAACGGATTGCCGCGCCGTCCGCGGCCCGCTGATGTCGATATAAGGGTGCGCTGACTCCTAAGCCCAGGTTAGACCGTGCCGCGAGCCGGGTCTGGGCGGTCCCCAGGTATTTACTCCAGCGCATAGGCAATCGCTTCCTCGGCCGACCTGGCAAGACCGTCTTGCCAGGTCACCAAGTATTTCTCCCGACCAAGTGCCGCCCTGACTGATTCAACGTGCCGCGCATAGATGGAACGGTTAGCAGGCCACATGGGCGTTCCAATCGCGGTGCGCAGCGCTTCCGCCGTTCCGAAAAGCCGTGCCGCTCGCTCCGCCCGTTCCAGGTTTCTCGCGACACCTGCCATGCCCTCTAAGAGCGTTCCGAGCAGCCAGCGCACACCAAGATTCTCGGCAATCCGCAGACTCTCGGTGAACGCCTGCTCCGCGCGTTGATCGTCGCGCTGCTCCAAGGCAAGGAGCCCGATGCTCGCCAGGACTTCGGCGATTGGTCCATCGCCTCTTAGCTTCCGAAAGACGGTCAGAGACTCGACGAAGTGCGCCTCGGAGCGTGCCCAATCGCCCTGGTACCGCGCGGCAATTCCCAGGTTGTGGAGGGCGTAACCGGTGAACCAGGGATCTCCAACTTGACGGAAGAGGACGAGGCTATGCTCAGCGAACTCTATTACTCGACGGACATCACCTTGGTCACGCGCCACATCACTCAGCCCCATTAATGCCGAGCCGATGCCCCACGTATCCTCGACCTCCTGAAACACGGCCAGCACCTCCTGATACCGGGCCGTTGCCCCCGCATAGTCTCCATGCTCTCGGGCAATCAAGCCCAGTGCCGCGCTCGGGTAGGCCGCAAACCGTCTGTCGCCCGCTTCCAGCGCCTGGGTCAGCACCGTTTCCAGTACTCGAATTGCGAACGGATAGTCGCCCCAGTTTCGTGCCCCAAAGGCCAGGCCGAGCGCATAATCGCGCTGGAATGCCCCGAACATGGGAAGCGGCTTTAGTGATGCGGCGAGTGACGGAGGCTCATTCCCCTCCCCGTCGGGTGTAATTCCCGGAGCGAACGGCACGTCAGTTTTGTACCTGCCGTCCTGCGATGCTCGATAAAGAGCCTTGCTCCGACCGGCGAAAACCCTGCTGCGCGCGGCATCGCTCTGACCTGCTGCCAGGAAGTGGAGCGACGTAGCAAGCAGATCCTTGTCTCCAAGCTCCTGCCCTAGCGTGACGCATTCCTCCAGTAAGTGCTCGGCTTGCTTCCGGTCTCCTCGGTGCAGTATTTCAAGAGCCAGACCGAGAGCCGCCTCCGCACAGCGAGGCGTATCGCCAAGCCCGCGATAGAGGGCCAGGCATTCCTCAAACAGCACGGCTGCCTCTCCGCTTTGCTGTTGGGAGGCAAGCTGCGCCGCTGTGTAGAGCGCCGCTGCTCGCAGCGCCGACGGCATGCCGGTGCCATGGGCCAGAAACTCCGACAGCCACCGCCGCCCTTCGCTCAGTGGCCCGCGCATTGCCCAAAACCGGACCAGGGCGATCGCCAACCGAAGCCCCAGTTCCTCATTGCCACTCTCGTGTGCCCACTGCAAGGCCGCGCGCAAATTGTCGTGCTCGACTTCCACTTTACCGAGCCACGCGGCCTGGCCCGATTCCTCTGCCTTCGCGGGCAGCTGTTCCGCCAAAGCCAGATAGTACTGGAAGTGCCGCCGCTTAAGAGCCTGGACCATTCCGCTTTGTTGCAGGCGCTCGAAAGCATATTCGCGGACCGTCTCCAGCATCACGAATCGTGCCTCCTCCGTCCCCTCCGCGCACAACAGGCTCTTCTCGACAAGGGATGCCGGCCCGCTGAGCACCCCGGACCACGACTCACTCGAACCGGTGCATACGGCTTTCGCCGCGCCCAGCGTACAGCCTGCCGTGAACACCGAGAGCTGGGCAAACAGCGTCTGATCTTCCTCGCCGAGCAGGCTGTAGCTCCAGTCGAAGGTGCTCCGCAGCGTTTGCTGACGGGCGGGTGCGTCCGCTGCTCCTTCGGTCAAAAGATCCAGGCGACTGGAGAGCCGAGCCAGCAGGGCCGGCGGGGGCAGGAACTTAATTCGCGTGGCTGCCAACTCCAGGGCAAGCGGTAAGCCGTCAAGCCTTCGACAGATCTCAGTCACCATTGCAGTATTCTCCGTCGTCAAGGCAAACCCCGGTTGCACGGCTTGGGCACGCTGCACGAAGAGCGCCACCGCGGCGATGCCGGCCACCTCCTCCGGCGAAGGCAAGCGGCCCTGCGGCGGCACCGCCAGTGGCCGGAGGTCGAGCTCCTGTTCGCCGCGCAGCCGAAGCGGCACACGGCTGGTCACGAGCACATTGAGCCGAGGCGAACCGGCGAGGAGCCGACTGACAAAAGGTCCGGCGGGGAGAACCTGCTCGAAATTGTCCAGCACCATGAGGACCTCACGCTCGGCCAGAAAGGTGAGCAAGCTCAGTTCGGGGGACGTCGAGCCGGTGCTTCGAATGCCGAACGCCGCGGCGATGGTGGACGGTACCAGCGCCGGATCGGTGAGGGATGCCAGCGAGACGAACACGGCGCCGTCCGCGTACTCTCTCACTGCCGGCTGTGCCGCATCGAGGGCCAGCCGAGTCTTGCCCACACCTCCGGTACCGGTCAGGGTGATCAGACGCTTGTCCGCGTGCCGGAACTGGTGCAGCAAATCCATCTCACGCTCGCGGCCCAGTATGGCGGTCGGCGGCACCGGTATGCAGCGCGGGGGTCGGGGGGACAACGGGCTCGGCCGCGGCTTCCCCTTCCGGGTGACAGCTGTCTCGAAGAGCATTTGGTCCGCCGGCGAGAGCTCAAGCGCGTGAGCCAATTCATGTACGGTATGGCGATAGGGACGGGTCTTCAGACCCCGTTCCAGATCGCTGATCGCCCGTGTGCTGATTCCGGATCGCTCGGCCAACGCCTCCTGGGTAAGCCCTGCCGCTACTCGATTCCGTCGCAGAAGCGCGGCAAAGGTTCCGTCATCGATGCCCATGTGCCATTTCCCGCACCTGCACTGGACTGGTTTCTGTCGACTTGCCATTATCGTAGCGCTCCGCCCGCTTGCTGACGAGAAAGTGTGTGGGTGAGTCGTGTGCATCGTGTGTGGCCCTGTGGCGGCAGCCGGCTTAGGCTGAGGAACGGGCAGAGAGAACAATGATTGCCCTGCGGTGAAGGTCTGAGTTGGCGCGGGGCCGCTGCTCGGTAGAGGCTTTAGAGTGGTGCCGCCGCGCGGCAGCACCGGTAGCAGAGAGGGTAAAGTCACTATGTCGGTCGAAGAAAACAAAGCCGTTGTCACGCGCGTCGACGAGGCCGTTAACCGCCGCGATCTCGACGCTCTGGATGAGCACCCCGGCCTGCACGAGGCCAAGAAGTTTCTGGCCGGCTTGTTCCAGGCCGTCCCGGACATGCAGACGACCATCGAGGAGATGGTTGCCGAGGGCGAGTGGGTGGCAGTACGCCGTATTGCTCGGGGTACGCAGCGCGGTGAGTGGCAGGGCATGGCACCGACCGGTCGCCCCCACACCGTGGAAGTACTGGGCATGTACCGGGTAGTTGATGGGCATATAGTGACAGCGTACGCGAACGGCCACCCTTTGGAGGGCACGGCATAAGCGGTCGTTCGCGATCGGCAGACGATCCCCGCGGTTCGCGCCGGGCCCCCGGCGGGGGCGCGCGGGGGCCGGCCGGGCCGGGCGGGGGGCCGTCGTGGGGCGGCGGCGCCCACCAGAGGTCAAAAAGCCAGATCAGGAAGTATAA